>JAKALV010000068.1 GCA_021824055.1 Acidobacteriota bacterium | reverse complement strand
TTCATATCGAAACATATGCGCGCCGCCGGTGTCAAGGGGGGCGATGCCGGAGACGCGGCCCGAATCGCCGATGCCGGGCCGGTGTTACCGGAAGATGTCGATCAGCACGTCGATCACGATGCCCGCGCGCAGCGCGACGACGCGGTCGCCGACGAGGTAGAAGGTGACGTTCGGCTCGCGACGGGGCAGCAGCACCACCAGGTCGGCCGGAACGGCGCGCTTCGCGATCCCGGGGGGCAGCGGCTTGCCGCGCGCGACGTTCTTGGCAATGCCGGGCGGCAGACTCTGCGGCGCGATCTTGTGGGCCGCGAAGTAGTTGCGGACCGTGACGCGGTCGCGATCGCCGAAAACCACCGCGACCGACGCGCCCTGCGCCGCCTGCGGCGCCCGGGCCTTCGACTTGCCGTTCCCCCGGCCGCGCCCTTGCGCCTCGGCCTGGCCCGCGAGCGCGGTGATCAGTAGTCCTGCCGCAACGATCGTGAAGGTTTTGTTGGTCATCATGAGGTGTCCCGCCTTCATCAAGTCTGACGGCAAGACCGTCGCGACGGCTGTCCCCTTCGGCACAGCGGTCCGCCGTCCCCGCCGCCCTTCCTCCGCGGTCTCCGGCTCGACGACCCTCGAAATCGTTGCCTCCATCCGCTCGCATTTCGTGCGGCCCTCGACTCCGCTCGGGCCGCTCATCGCTGACTTCCTAACCGGCCAGACTTCGCAGGCCTTACGGAAGTCAGCTCGAAATGCTCACTCCTTACGGCACGATTTCCTGCAGTCCAGATCGGGTCGCTTGCAAGTCGACCGCAGAGGAAGGGCGACGGGGACGGGGACGGCGCGAGGCGTGTCCCACTTCGTCACGGCCGCGATCGACACTGCTGCCATGAAAGTCATCTACAAGGATGAGCTGCGGGCAGTGGTCGACGATGATGGCGAGGGGCTGTGGTTGGAGAGCATGGGAGAGCCTGCTAGACGGGTCCACGCGCCGTACGGATCAGAGGAGCTCAACGTGGATCCGACGGATGCGGAAGTGGCGGAGGTGCTTGGGGGATCCTTCTGGGAACCTGAGCATGGCTGATTGGTCACTCGAGGAGGTCGAAGCCGTTGTCGCGGATTACTTCGCGATGCTGGAACTCCAATTGAGGGGCGAGCCGTACAACAAGGCAGAGCGCAACCGCAGGTTGCGCAAGGTGCTCAGTGGACGATCGACAGGCTCCGTCGAGTTCAAGCACCAGAACATCAGCGCCGTGCTGATCAATCGGCATCTGCCATACGTGACGGGATACAAACCACGCTTCAACTATCAGAGCCTGCTCGAGGATGTAGTACTCCAGCGCGTCGAGTCGGATCGAGATTGGGCTGCTAGGGCTCTGCGGAGCCAGGTGGTCGCTCCGAGGACGGCTCCACCGACAGACTTCACTCGACTCCCCGCACTTGAAGAGAGCCCGCCAGATCGTCGCGAGCGCACACAACCAGGTCCTCAGTCTCGTGTCGTTCGGATTGACTTTGCGGAGAAGGATGCCCGGAACGCCCGACTCGGTCGCCTTGGGGAGGAATGGGCGGTTGAGTTTGAGCGGCGGCGGCTCTTCGACGTTTGTGCGCGTCCGGACCTGTCGCGGAAGGTCCGGCATGTGTCCGTCGATGTGGGCGATGGTTTGGGTTACGACATCGAGTCGTTTGATGCCGCGGGTAAGTCCATCTTGATCGAAGTGAAGACGACCGGGCTTGGGAAGAGTTTTCCCTTCTACGTCTCGCGCAATGAAGTGCAATGCTCCAAGCGAGAGGCGTCGCGGTACCAGCTGTATCGAGTATTCGAGTTCAGTCAGAACCCGCGTTTGTTTCGGTTGAAGGGTGATCTTGAGAAAGCCTGCAGCTTGGAACCCACGACCTATCGAGCGGTCTGGTGAGCACCAGGTGGAGGGCGACTTGCTCGAAGATCTTCGAGTGCTTGACCTTTGGCCAGATATTGATCTATCCGCGCCTCCGCGTGAGCCGGTCTCTTGGATGGTCGTCGAGCCGGAGGCCACAGGGGCAGGGCGGCGGGGACGGGCAACGACAGAAATAAAACGCCGGACCTGAAGGTCCGGCGCTCCGTGTGTCTCTACTATCTGCCTTCCAGGAACGGCTTGAGCCGCCGCGACCGCGACGGATGACGCAGCTTGCGGAGCGCCTTCGCTTCGATCTGGCGGATGCGCTCGCGCGTCACCGCGAAGCTCTGGCCGACTTCCTCGAGCGTGTGCTCCGAGCCTTCGCCGACGCCGAAGCGCATCTTGATGACGCGTTCTTCGCGCGGCGTGAGCGTGCGCAGCACCTGGTCGGTCTGTTCCTTGAGGTTGAGATTGATGACCGCATCCGACGGCGACACGATGTTCGTATCGGGGATGAAGTCGCCCAGATGTGAATCCTCCTCCTCGCCGATCGGGGTCTCGAGCGAAATCGGTTCCTGCGCGATCTTCAGGACCTTCCGGACCTTGGACACCGGGATGTCCATGCGCTGCGCGATCTCTTCCGACGTGGGCTCGCGGCCCAGTTCCTGCACCAGCGCGCGGCTCGTGCGGATGAGCTTGTTGATCGTCTCGATCATGTGCACCGGGATGCGGATCGTGCGCGCCTGGTCGGCGATCGCGCGCGTGATGGCCTGACGGATCCACCACGTCGCGTAGGTCGAGAACTTGTAGCCGCGGCGGTACTCGAACTTGTCCACGGCCTTCATCAGGCCGATGTTGCCCTCCTGGATGAGGTCCAGGAACTGCAGGCCGCGGTTCGTGTACTTCTTCGCGATCGACACCACGAGGCGCAGGTTGGCCTCGACCAGTTCCTTCTTCGCCTGCTCGGCGCGGGCCTCACCCTCGAGGATGTACACCAGCGTCTTGACGAGCTGCTCGGGCGTGCGGTCCTGCTTCTTTGCGAGGTCGACCATCTCCTTGCGGACGTCGGCCTTCTGTTTGAGCAGGAGCTTCTTCTCCTCCTCGCGCAGCTTCTTCTTGCCCTTCGGCTCGAGCCGGGCGTCGATCTGGCGGATCTCCTTCTGCTTCCACTGGATCTCGTCGACGGCCATCTTGAGGTCGTCGATCAGGCGCCGCTTGATGTTCTCGGTGAACTCGATGCTGCGGATCGCGTTGGACGTGGCCACCTTGGCGCGGCCGATCTTCCATCGCGCCCGGCGGAACTTCTTCTTGTCCGACTTCGGCACGTCGCCGAACTTCTCTTCGAGCTTGAGCGCCTCTTCCTGCGCCACGCGCACCGCGTCGATCTGGTGGAGCAGCTTGCGCTGCCGCGCCAGAATCTTCTCGTCCGTGATCTCTTCTTCGTTGAAGACGACGAGCTCGCGCACCGTGCGCTCGCCGCGCTTGAGTTCCTCGCCGTAGTTGATGACGCGCTGGGTCACGCTCGGCATCCGCGAGATCGACTTGATCACCGCCAGCTTGCCGCGCTCGATGCGCTTGGCGATCGACACTTCACCTTCGCGGGTGAGCAGGGGGACCGTGCCCATCTCGCGCAGATACATGCGGACGGGGTCGTTGGTCTTGTCGAGCGCGCCCGGCGTCAGGTCGAGCTCGGGTTCCTCGGCGCCTTCACTGCGCCGGTCGATCAGCTTCTCCTCGCGGTAGGTCTGCTCGGAGTCGACCACCTCGATGCCCGCACTGCTGAACGTGCTGAACAGGTCGTCGAGTTCCTCGGAACTGGTGACCGCCGCGGGCAAGAGCTCGTTGACTTCGTCGTAGAGAAGGTAGCCCTTCTCCTTGCCCATCGCGATCAGCTGCCGGATCTCGTCGTATTTCTCTTCAATAGACAAATCAGTGCTCCTTGAAAAACCCATCCCCGGACCTGAAGGTCCGGGGCTCCATCTACATCTCTTCCAACAGCCGGGACAACCGCGTCTTCTCGGTCCACAGCGCTTTCAACTGCCCGGCTTCACTCCCGGCTCGATCAATGGCGTCCTGGACGGCCGCTTTCTCCCGTTCGAGCCGGAGGCGCCGCAGCGCCTGCACGCACTCAGGGGGTGGCGCGGGGGAGGCCTCCAGGCGGGCCGCCCGTTCGAACAGATTACGCTCGCCTTCACTAAGACGCTCGCGGAGCATCCCGGGTAAAACATCGGCCGGCAGATCCGCGAGGCTGATCGCCATCGCGAAGATCGGGGCCGTCACCAAGCCCTCCAGATCGCCCGGCTCCAGCTTCGCCAGTGCCCCCAGCGCTTCCACGGGGCGGTGGGCCAGGGCCCACATCAAGCCGGTCTCCGCGTGCCGGACGCGAACGCTCGTCGGCACCGCCACCGCCGGGGCCTCGGTCTTGCGCTGGGCCGCAGCCTTGCGGATCTCGTCCCGGATCACGCCCTCGGTGATCCGCGCCTTGTGCGCCAGCCGGTCCGCGAACTGGTCGCGTGCGGCCGCGTCCGGAATCGTGGCCGCCACCGTGAGCATCTCATTCAGGAAGGCCCGTCGGCTCTGGTCCTTCGTGAGGTCGTGCTTTGCCGCCGCGCGGTCGAGCAGGAACTCGAGATACGGTCTGGATCCGGTCAGCCGTTCCACATAGCCGCGTGTCCCGGCTTTCCTGATGAAGGTATCGGGGTCACTCCCGTCGGGGAGTAGCGCCACATTCACTTGGAAGCCTTCGGCGACCAGCAGTTCGGACGATCGCGCCGCCGCACCCTGACCGGCCGCGTCCGGGTCAAAACTCAGCACCACCTTTGCCGTAAACCGTTTCAGAGTACGGGCTTGTGCGTTCGTCAGCGCCGTGCCGCACGAGGCCACCACGGGGTGCACACCCGCCTGCCAGACCTGAGCCAGATCGAAATACCCCTCAACGAGTACACAGTAATTGTGCTTCCGAATGGCCCCTTTCGTCACGTCCAACCCGTAAAGCGTCCGGCCTTTCGTGTAAATGGGCGTTTCGGGCGAATTCAGGTACTTCGGCACCTGGCCCTCTTCGAGCGCCCGGCCGCCAAAGGCCACCACGGCCCCGTTGTCGCGGGCGATGGGGATCATCAGCCGGTTCCGGAACCGGTCCACGATCCGGCCCCCCTCTCGTTCCACGACCAACCCGCTGCGAAGCTGCATCGCGAGCGGCACTTTCTGGCTGGCAAACAGCGACGTCAGCGTGTCCCGCCCCGCGGCCGGCGCGAACCCATACCCGAACTGGGCGATGGTGTCCGGCGTGAGCTGCCGCGACTCCAACTCGCGGCGCGCCCGGGCGCCGCCCGGCAGCGCCAACTGCTCCTTGTAGAACGCCAACGCCGTTTCATGCAGCTTGACCAGCGCCTCGCGCTCGGTGGCGGCCGCCCGATCCTCGCCGCTGCCCTCCGATTCCGGCACCGGCATCCCGAGGCGATTTGCCAGTATGCGCACGGCTTCCGGAAAGGCGACCTTCTGCGTCATCTCGATGAACTTGACGACATCGCCGCCCGCGCCGCAGCCGAAACACTTGAAGAATCCCTTGTCCCTGCTGACGTTGAACGACGGCGTCTTCTCCTGATGGAACGGGCACAGCCCTTTGTACGTGGCGCCGGCCTTCTTGAGCGGCGTCACCTCGCCGATGACCGTGACGATATCCGTCTGGGCCTTCAGGTCATCGATGAAAGAAGGGGGGAACAGTGCCATACGTTAATGAGGCAATGAGGCAATGAGGCAATGGGGCAATGAAGACCTCAATCCTTGAGTGTCACAATGGTCGCGCCGCCGCCGCCCTGATTGTCCGGCGCCGCGCTCACGTCGGCGACGAGCGGGTTCTTCCGGAAGTACTCACGAATCGCCTCCCGCAGCTTGCCTGTGCCGTGCCCGTGGACGATCCGCACTGCGCGCGCGTCGGCGAGCAGCGCATCATCAAGGAACTTCTCCGCCCGCGCAAGGGCCTCGTCCACCGTCGCGCCGATGACCACCAGTTCCATAGACACCGGCGAAAGGGCCGTGGACCCGCCGGCGCCGGAACCATGGACCATCGGGACCTTGGACGTTGGACTGGAGGCGGACCCTGGACCCTGGACACTGGACCCTGGACGTCGGGTTCTGAGGTCCTTGAGGCTGACCCGCATCCGCTTCCCGCGAATCTCCACATCGACGTGCTTGCCCGATCCACCGCGCACGATGCCGTCGACGCCAAATGTCGTGACGAACACGGCGGCGCCATTCGCGGGAATAGCCGTCGGCGCCTCATCGCGCCGATCTGGCGGCGCGATGCCCCCGATTGTGGAGCCGATGGCGTCGAGCGAAGTGCGCGCCTCCGCGCGGAGTTCGCCGATGTCACCCGTCGAGAGGGCGCGGCCCTCGCGCAACCGCGTCCCGGCCTGTCCCGCCACCAGCTGCGCTTTTGCCTTCAAATCTGCAACCACCTTGTCCACTTCGGCCCGCGCTTCGCGCAGGCGGTCGTTGAGCTTGTCGTCCATGCGGCGCTTGAGCACCGCCTCGCGCTCGGCCAGTCGTGCCTCGCGCTCGACCAGCGCCGCGCGTTCGGCCATTAGCGCCTCGCGTTCCCTGCGCGTGGCGGCCTTCTCCTGATCCAGCACCGCGAGTTCCTTGTCGACGCGCTCCAGGTGCGCCGCCAGCTGCGACTCGCGGCCCGAGCGTCGCGCCCTCGCGTCGGCGATGACGGCCGCGGGCATCCCGAGCCGTTCGGCGATCTCCATGGCCAGGCTGCGTCCCGGCGCGCCGTACACCAGCCGATAGGTTGGCGCGTACGTTTCGGCGATGAACCCGAATGCCGCCGCGGCGACGCCCGGCGTCGTGGCCGCGTACGACTTCAGCGCATCGTCATGCGTGGTAGCCACGATCAACGCGCCGCGCCGCAGAAAGTGATCGATCACCGCGGTGCCCAGCGCGCCGCCCTCCACGGGATCCGTGCCGCCGCCGACCTCATCGAGCAGGACCAGCGCCGGCAGCTCGAGCGCGCGCTCCATCTCGACGATGTGCGCGATGCGCGCGGAGAAGGTGCTGAGACTCGCCGAGATCGACTGGTCGTCGCCGATGTCCGCGAAGATGGAGCGGAGCGGCGTCAAAGTGCTGCCGCGCTCGACTGGAATGAGCAGGCCCGACTGTGCCATTACGGCAAGGAGGCCAAACGCCTTGAGCGCCACCGTCTTGCCACCGGTGTTCGGGCCGGAAATCACGAGGGCTCTGGTCGGCGGCGCCACCAGCAGATCCGATGCGACGGCTAAATTGAAATCGGGAATCAATTCCCCTGGCACAAGAACTGTGCCAGGGGAATTGATTCCCGATTTCAATACCAGCAGCGGATGGCGCGCGCCGCGAAATTCCAGGCGCCCATCCGCGGCGAGTGCGGGAGCAATCCCGTCCAGTTGCCGCGCGAGCTCCACCTTGCTGTGCAGCTCGTCGAGGTCCGCGGCGATCCCGAGCAACGTTGCGAGGTCGGCGTCGCGGCGTCGGAACGCGTCGGTGAGCGCGAGCAGAATACGATGGATCTCCGCCTGCTCTTTCTCGGCGAGCGTGACCGTTTCGTTGTTAAGCTCCACCGTGGCGAGCGGTTCGAGGTACAGGCTGGCACCGCTGGCGGAGCTGCCGTGCACGATGCCCGGGATCGACTCGCGATGCTCGGAGCGCACAACCAGTACGTAGCGCCCGTTGCGGTCGGTGACAATCTGGGCCTGCAGGTACTTCGCGGTGTCGCGGCCCTTCGACAGGTTTTCGAGCGTTATGCGGAGCTTGGCGCGCTGGCGGCGCAGGCGCTCGCGAATCTCGCGCAACGCGGGACTGGCGTCGTCGTGTACGTCGCCGGACGCGTCGATCGCCCTGCGGACGGCGCTCACCTCGTGCGTGAGCGGCCGCGATTCGCGCACAAGGGCGCGGAGTTTCTGGAACGGATCTTGCGCCGGGAACTCGGGAATCAATTCATCGAATTGATTCCCGAGTTCATTTCCCGCTGCTCGGCGAATGCCGGCGACGACGCCATCGACCGAGTCGACGAAGCGGGCCAGTCCGACCAGTTGGAGCGGGTCGAGGGCCTGGCCCTCCACCCCCAACACTTCGAGGATGGTATCAAGGTCGT
This sequence comes from Acidobacteriota bacterium, assembly GCA_021824055.1. Lineage (GTDB taxonomy): Bacteria > Acidobacteriota > Vicinamibacteria > Vicinamibacterales > SCN-69-37 > SCUN01. The sequence continues at coordinate 4,881 of JAKALV010000068.1, read as the reverse complement.
CGGGCGCCCAGAGGCCGAGGGAGCCGCTCGCGCCGACAAACTGCACGCCCTCTGCGGTCAACGCCAGGCGGCCGGCGACGTCGGCCGGCTCGGTCGAGGGCTCGAGATCGAACGCGCGCGTCCGCCCGAGCGACGTCAACGCGAGCCCGGCCAATATCTCGCGGATGCGATCGAATTCGAGCGCCTTGAGTGTGGATGCTTGCATGGGATGGCCCCGGGATCCGAGGCAAACATGCATTATCGCACGGCCCTGAGGTTGACGGACACGCGGCACCCGTGAAACTCCGCGTGCCGCCAGGCACCGCGGGGAGATAGGCTAGACGTCGATGAACAAGGTGGTGGCAAGTCCACAGGCGGCGGTCGCAGACATTCCCGACGGCGCCACGATCCTCATGGGGGGATTCGGGTTGTGCGGCATCCCCGAGACCCTGATCCAGGCGTTGCACGAGAAGGGCACGCGCGGCATCACGCTCGTCAGCAACAACGCGGGCGTCGACGACTTTGGCGCCGGCATCCTGCTGGCGGCGCGGCAGATCAAGAAAGTGGTTGGCACGTACGTCGGCGAGAACAAGGAGTTCGAGCGCCAGTTCCTCAGCGGCGAGCTCGAGGTGGAGCTGGTGCCGCAAGGCACGTTCGCCGAGCGCATTCGGGCCGGCGGCGCCGGCATCGGCGGGTTCTTCACGCGCACCGGCTACGGCACGATCATCGCCGAAGGCAAGGAGACGCGGATGATCGACGGTCACGGCTACGTGCTCGAGCCGCCCATCAAGGGTGACTTCGCGTTTGTCAAAGCATGGAAAGGCGACCGGCTCGGCAATCTCGTGTACCGGCGCACCGCGCGCAATTTCAATCCCATGATGGCGACCGCGGCAGCGATCACGATCGCCGAAGTGGAGGAGCTGGTCGAGCCGGGCCTGATCGATCCGGATCACGTCCACACGCCGGGCATCTTCGTCCAGCGGATCCTCCAGGGGCCGCGCTATGAGAAGCGCATCGAGCGCCGCACCGTGAGAAAGGGTTAGCCGATGGACGTCCGTGAACGCATCGCGCGGCGCATCGCGCAGGAATTCCACGACGGCGACTACGTGAACCTCGGTATCGGGTTACCGACGCTGGTGGCCAACTATGTGCCAGCCGGGATCGACATCACGCTGCAATCGGAAAACGGCATGCTCGGCGTCGGTCCGTATCCGCTCGAGCCAGACGTTGATCCGGACCTGATCAATGCCGGCAAAGAGACCGTCAGCGAGTTGATCGGCACGTCCTACTTCAACAGCGCCGATTCGTTCGCGATGATCCGCGGCGGCCACATCAACCTCACTGTGCTCGGCGCGCTGCAGGTGGACGGCGAGGGCAATCTTGCCAATTGGATGATCCCCGGCAAGATGGTCAAAGGCATGGGCGGCGCGATGGACCTGGTCGCCGGCGCCCGGCGCGTGATCGTCGCGATGGAGCACGCCACGAAGGACGGCGGCCACAAGATCCTCAAGCGCTGCACGCTGCCGTTCACCGGCCTGAAGTGCGTCAATCGCATCGTCACCGAACTGGCCGTGATCGACGTCACCGACAGCGGGCTCGTGCTGCGCGAGCGCGCCGTGGACACGGACGTCGAGACGATCAGGAAACTGACCGGCGCCGATCTGGCCGTACCGAAGGACGTCGGCGTCTTCGGCTAGAATCCGCTCGTCATGAGCACGCCCGAGCGCGCGGGTCCCGTCGCGCGGATTGCCCTCAGCCTCACCGCCTGGACCGAGAAGTGGGTCCCTGACGCGTTCGTCTTTGCGCTGATCGCCACGTTGATCGTTGTGGCGGCCGGCATCTTCGCCACGGCATCTTCGGTCGGGGAAGTCATCGACGCGTGGGGCAAGGGGTTCTGGGAACTCATTCCGTTCACGCTGCAGATGGCGCTGGTGATCATCACCGGCCATGTGCTGGCCACGTCCGCGCCGATTCGCCGCGTGATTCGCGTGGTGGCTAGCTGGCCGGCGTCGCCGCGCGGCGCGGTTGCGATGGTGACGTTCTTCGCGCTCGCCAGTTCGTGGTTCAACTGGGGATTCAGTCTGATCTTCAGCGCGGTGCTGGCGCGCGAGGTGGCGAGGCGGGTCGAGGGCGTGGACTATCGGGCGCTCGCGGCGGCGAGTTTCCTCGGCCTCGGCAGCATCTGGGCGCAGGGCCTGAGCGGCTCCGCCGCGCTGCAGATGGCCAGTGCCGGCGCGCTGCAGCCGCAGATCCGGGACCTTGTCGCCGCCAACGGGCTGGTGCCCGGCGGCCTCATCTCGATGCGCCACACGATCTTCCTGTGGCAGAGCCTACTGTGCGTCGTGGTTGAGATCGTCGTCGTGACGGCCGTCATGTGGCTGGCCACGCCGCCGGCTGGCCGCGGGAAGACGGCGAAAGACCTGGGCATTGAAATCGGGAATCAATTCGACGAATTGATTCCCGATTTCAATGCAGCCCGAACACCGGGGCAGTGGCTCGAACATTCGCCGATCCTGACGTGGCTCATCGTCGCCATCGGCGCCACGTACCTGGTCCGCTACTTCATGCAGTCGGGAGACCCGATCGGCGCGCTGACGCTGAACACGCTCAACCTGGCGTTCCTGCTGGCGGGCCTGTTGCTGCATCGCACGCCGGCGCGGCTCATGCGAGCGGTGCAGGAGGCGACACCAGCCGTGTGGGGCGTGATCCTGCAGTTCCCGTTCTACGCCGGCATTGCCGGGATCATTACCGCGACGCATCTCAACGCGCGGCTCGCGCACGGGTTCGTCAGCGTCTCGACGCCAACGACGTTCGCGCCGCTCGTGGCGTTGTATTCGGCTGTACTCGGCGTGTTCGTGCCCTCGGGTGGCTCGAAGTGGGTGATCGAGGCGCCCTACGTCATGGCCGCCGCGCATTCGCTCAAAGTGCATCTCGGCTGGGTGGTGACGTCGTACGACCTCGGCGAAGCCCTCGCGAACCTGCTGCAGCCGTTCTGGATGCTGCCCATCCTGGGCATGTTCAAACTCCGCGCGCGAGACGTGATGGGCTACACGCTGCTCGTGTGCATCGTCCTTGTGCCCGTCGTCCTCGTGCTGGTGACGCTCCTGGGGCGCACGCTGCAGTACCCGCTCTAGGGTCAAGAGCGCTCCCCGGCCGGCGTTGACCCTCGAGCCTGCCGCCATCTACAATGGCTTGTTCAACTTAGAGGCGATTAACCCAGCTATGCCGATCCTTGATCTTGCCATCCTGTTTGGATACTTCTTCGTCCTCATCATCCTTGGGATGTACGGGTGGCATCGCTTCTACCTGGTACGCGAATACACCAAACACAAGGATCGCGCCGCCGGCCCCGTGCCGGACGTGGCTGACGATCAGTGGCCGATGGTCACGGTGCAGCTGCCGTTCTACAACGAGATGTACGTGGTCGAGCGGTTGATCGATTCGGTCGCCGCGTTCGACTACCCGAAAGACAAGCTCGAGATCCAGATCCTCGACGACTCGACCGACGAGACGACGCAGATTGCCGAACTGGCCGCCCTCAGACTCGAGGCGCGCGGGTTCAGCGTGTCGTACCTGCATCGCACGGACCGCACGGGCTACAAGGCCGGCGCGCTCGAGAAGGGCCTGGACGTGGCGAAGGGCCAGTTCATCGCCATCTTCGACGCGGATTTCGTGCCCGACGCCGACTTCCTGAAGAAGACCGTGCCGTACTTCATCGGCAACGAGAAACTGGCGCTCGTGCAGGCGCGGTGGGGACACCTCAACCACGACTACTCGCTGCTCACGCGCATCCAGGCGATCATGCTCGACGGGCACTTCATCCTCGAGCACGGCGGCCGCAATCGCGCGGGCTGCTTCTTCAACTTCAACGGCACGGCGGGCGTGTGGCGCCGCGAGGCGATTCCCGATGCCGGCGGCTGGCAGCACGACACGCTGACCGAAGACCTCGACCTGAGCTACCGGGCGCAGCTCAAGGGCTGGAAGTTCCTGTTCGTGCCGCAGGTCGTGGCGCCGGCCGAAGTGCCGGTCGAGATGAATTCCTTCAAGTCGCAACAGCACCGCTGGGCCAAGGGCTCGATCCAGACGTGCAAGAAAGTGCTGCCGACGCTGATGCGCGCCGACCTGCCGCTCAAGGTGAAGATGGAAGCGTTCTTCCACCTGACGGCGAACTTCAACTACGTGCTCATGCTGGCGTTGTCGCTGCTGATGTTTCCCGCGATGATCGTGCGCTACGAGATGGGCTGGACCGAAATGCTGCTCATCGATCTGCCGGCCTTTTTTCTGGCCACGTTCTCGGTGGCCAATTTCTACGCGTTCAGCCAGCACGAGGCGTATCCCAAGACCTGGAAGAGCCGGCTGAAGTACCTGCCGCTCGTGATGGCGGTCGGCATCGGCCTCACGATCAACAACCTGCGCGCCGTGATCGAAGCCGCGTTCGGGCAGCAGAGCGAGTTCAAGCGCACGCCGAAATACGGCGTGAAGAAGTCGGCCGACGACTGGCAGAGCAAGCGATACCGCCAATCGCAGTGGATCCAGCCGCTGATCGAAACCAGCATCGGCCTGTACTTCACCTCCGCGGTGATCTACGCGCTGTACAACGGCATCTTCGGGTCGCTGCCGTTCCTGATGCTGTTCCAGTTCGGGTATCTCTACCTGGGCCTGTCGTCGATCTACCAGCAGTTCGTGGCCGACGAAGCGCCGGCGCGCGCCCATGTCAATTGAGGCGCAGCCGAAGCCGCAGGCGAAGGCGGATGACGCCAAGCCCAAGGCCGGGCTTGAGGACGTCGTCGCGGGCGAGTCCGCGATCTGTTACCTCGACGGCGACCGCGGCGTCCTGGCGTATCAGGGATACGACGTTCACGACCTGGCCAACGCCGAGCGGGGCGCGTCGTTCGAGGAAGT
>JAKALV010000391.1 GCA_021824055.1 Acidobacteriota bacterium | reverse complement strand
GACGAACCAGCGGTTGTTCCAGCGCGCGTGGTGGATCATGTGGTGGATCGCGCAGTAGCCGATGTAGCCCAGCCACGTGAACGCCATCACGACGCCCGTCGCCGCGGGATTCAGGAATTTCGCGAGGCCGAAGTACGCACCGACAATCACGACGGCGGTAAGCCACCACGGCACGCCGAGCAGCGCCTGCGGTTCCGCGTGATGCAGGTTGTGGCCGTCGCGCAGCGGCGTTTCGATGTCGTGGTACAGCCACTTGTGGAGGAAATACTCCATCAGCGTCCACAACAGCAGTCCGCCCACCACGCCGGCGACCCACCCGAGCGGCGACAGTCGCGACACGCCGCCCGAAAACGCCCGGCTGGACAGCCAGATCACGAGCAGGATGTTCGAGACGTAGCCAAACCAGTAATTGAAGACAGATGAAGACAGTTTATGAATCAGGTTCCCGTGTGAGGGCATCGCGCTTGTCGTCACGATCGCACTCCTTTCCCAAATTTCAAGTTGGCAGTGTTGGCTCAGGTATTCTAACAGCCTCGCCCCATGGCCGGGTCCAGCGTCAGCGGCGCCGTTGATTACGACTTCGTCATCATCGGGTCCGGCTTCGGCGGATCCGTTTCCGCGCTGCGCCTGGCCGAAAAAGGCTACACGGTGCTCGTCCTGGAACAAGGCAAGCGCTTGGCGGCTGCGGATTTTCCCGCATCCAACTGGAATCTGAAGCGCTGGCTGTGGCTGCCATCGATGCGCTGCTTCGGCCTGTTCAAGCTGACCTTCTTCCGGCACGTGAGCGTGCTCTCCGGCGTGGGCGTGGGCGGCGGGTCGCTGGTCTACGCCAACACGCTGCCCGTCCCGAAGACCACGTTCTTCCGCTCGCCATCGTGGGCCCACCTGGCCGACTGGGAGACCGAGCTCGCACCGCACTACGACACCGCACGGCGCATGCTCGGCGCGGCCAGAAATCCCCGCCTTGAGACGGGTGACCTCGCCTTGCGCGAACTGGCCGAGCAGACCGGCCGGGCGCAGCACTTCGAGGCCACCGATGTCTCGGTGTTCTTCGGCACGCCGGCCGAGACGGTGCCCGACCCGTTCTTCGGCGGCAAAGGACCGGCACGCGCCGGCTGCATCTTCTGCGGCGGCTGCATGACCGGCTGCCGCCACAACGCGAAGAACTCGCTCGACAAGAACTACCTCCACCTGGCCGAGCAACTCGGCGCGGTGATCCAGCCCGAGAGTCGGGTCACCGACGTGCGTCCGATCGGCGCGGCCGACGGCGCCGACGGGTACCGCGTCGACTGGCGGCCCAGCGCCACGCGCCGCGGGCCGGGCGGCACGATCCGCTGCCGCGGCGTGGTCTTCGCCGGCGGCGTGCTCGGCACGGTGCCGCTTCTGCTGCGGTTGAAGGAACGCTCGCTGCCGCGCCTGTCGGCTCGCATCGGTTACGGCGTGCGCACCAACTCGGAAGCACTGATCCCGGTGACCGTACCTGACGGCGCGTCGGTGTTCTCCGACGGCGTCGCGATCGGTTCCATCCTGCACACCGACGAACACTCGCACCTCGAGCCGGTGCGCTACGGCGCCGGTTCGGGTTTCTGGCGCCTGTTGATGGGGCCGCGCGTGCACCATCGCCACGCCATCGTGCGCGTGCTCAGGATGGCAGGCGACTGGCTGCGGCATCCGCTGATGAATCTGAAAGTGCTCTGCGTGGACGACTGGGCGAAGCGCACCCAGGTGCTGCTCTTCATGCGGACGGTGGACAGCACGCTGCGCCTCGCGCGCGGACGCTTCGGCCTGGCGACGCGGCTCGACGCCGGCCCCGCGCCGACGCCGTTCATGCCCGAGGCGATGGATCTCGCCGACCGTTACGCGGCGATCGTGCACGGCAAGCCGGTGGCGATGGTCACCGAAACGCTGTTCGGCATCCCATCGACGGCGCACATTCTCGGGGGCGCGTGCATGGGCCGCGATGCCGCCGAAGGCGTGATCGACCGCGACAATCGCGTGTTCGGGTACTGCAATCTGTACGTCTGTGACGGGTCGATGATCTCCGCGAACCCGGGCGTCAACCCCGCGCTGTCGATCACGGCGATCAGCGAGCGCGCGATGAGCCTGGTGCCGCCACGGTAACATGGCGCCACTTCCATGACCTCCGCCACCGCGCGCACCCAGCCGGGCCATCTCCGGCGCGTCCTCGGTCTCGGCTTCGGCCTGGCCGTCATCGTCGGCAGCACGCTCGGCATCGGCATCCTGCGGACGCCGGGCGTTGTCGCCGGCCAGCTGCATTCAACGGCGGCGATTCTCGCCGCGTGGCTCGTCGGCGGCCTGTACACGCTGTTGGGCTCGATCTGCCTCACGGAACTGGGCGCCGCGGTGCCGGGCGCCGGCGGGTATTTCGTGTACGCGCGGCGCGCGTTTGGCGATGTCACGGGATTCGCGGTGGGATGGGCCGACTGGCTCACCTACTGCTCGGTGCTCGGCTACATTTCAATCGCGCTCGCGGAATTCGTGGTGAAACTGCTGCCGTCATTGGCGGGCGCGGAAACCCTGATCGCGATCGCCGCGCTGCTCACGTTCGTGGCGCTGCAGTTTTCCGGCGTGAAGATCAGCGGCGCGTTTCAGGAACTCACGACCGCCGTCAAGTTCGCGGCGTTTCTGGCGCTCGTCATCGCGTGCCTCGCGTGGCCGCTGCCGGCCGCCGTGTCGGCGTCGGCGACCGGCGCGACCGGCGGCATGACCTTCGCGGGCGTGATCGGCGCGTTGCAGGCGGTCGTCATCACCTACGGCGGCTGGCAAGGCGCGCTGTATTTCACCGAGGAAGATCGCGATCCCGGCCGCAATCTTCCGCGCGCCATGATCGGCGGCGTCGCGGCGGTCATCGTCATTTATCTGCTCGTGAATATCGCGCTGCTCGCCGT
>JAKALV010000067.1 GCA_021824055.1 Acidobacteriota bacterium | reverse complement strand
CTGAGCCTGTCGCAGCTGCTCCTCGAGCTCATCTCTGGCCGCCTTCGTGGCGCGATGGTCCGTGGTGTCGCTGATGAACCCGTGCCACAACACCGACCCGTCCGGCTCGCGCTCCGGCACGGCGTTGCCGTACAGCCACCGCGTGTCGCCGCCTGGAAACTGCACCCGGAACTCGTCCTGCCACGGTCGCAGGGTTTGGGCGGAGGCGAGGATCGAGGCGACCACCGCGGCGTGATCGTCCGGATGAATCACGTCGAATACGGCGGACGCGTCGTCGGCAACATCCTCCGGCGAGACGCGGAAGATCTGCCGGATGTGGTCGCTGGCGTACGGAATCGAGGACGTGCCGTCCGGCCGGAGCCTGAACTGATAGGCGACGCCGGGAAGTTGCGAAGTGATCTTGCGCAGCCGTTCCAGCAGTTCCGGTCCTTGCGAGTCGGCCATGGCTGACGGCGCTACGCGGGATGATCGTGCGTGCCGGGCAGGCGAAACGGCCGGAGGTCGTACGTGATGCCGACCCACGACAGCATCGTGAGGACGTAGTAGGTGATGTCGACTTCCCACCAGCGGATGCCTTGCCGCACGCTCGACATGTAGAAGTGATGGTTGTTGTGCCAGCCCTCGCCCAGGGTCACCAGGGCGAGGACGAAGTTGTTGCGGCTTTCGTCGGGCGTCGGAAACCGGCGCGAGCCCCACACGTGCGACAGCGAGTTGATGAAGAACGTGCCGTGATAGAGCACGACGGTCGCGCACACGAAGCCCCAGACGAACGCGTCCCACCCGCCGATGAGGAAGATCGCCGCGCCGTACACGACCGCCGGCACGAGGTGGTACTTGTCCAGCCAGCGCAGTTCGGGATACTTGCCGAAGTCGGCGATCGCCGCCGGATCGTAGTCGTCATACTCATCGGACAGAATCCAGCCGACGTGCGACCACCAGAATCCCTCCTGGACCGCCGAATGGATGTCGGCCTTGCGATCCGACATCAGGTGATGATGTCGATGGTGCGACGCCCACCACAGAATGCCTTTCTGGGCGGAGGTCTGCGCCAGGAACGCGAGCACAAACTGCCAGAACCGGTTCATCCGATACGAGCGGTGGCTGAAGAACCGATGGTAGCCGGCGGTCACCGCGAACATGCGCAGGTAGTACGACCCGGCCAGCCAGGCCACCAACGACCAGTGGAACGGAAAGAAGAACACGGCGAGCACGCCCACATGCATCAGCGCGAACGGCAGCGTGGTGACCCGGTTGTACCGCGGCGTGCGCGCGACACTCTCTGACATGGTGAATAACTACTTTATCATCCGGCCGGGCGCGTCATCCGCGCGGAAGATCGAGCGCCGCCGCGAACCCGGCCAGCCACGTGCGCAGCCGCGCGCGCCGGTCCGGCCCGAACAGCAGGAACTGCTTCTGCACCGGCCGCAGCGACCGCAGCGTGGCATCGCTGTGTTCAAAGTACGCCGGCCGCCGCATGAGCACCGGTTCCTCCGCGGGCTCCGGCGTGTCGGACAGCATGCGGATGGCGCGGACGAGCGCCGCGTCGAAGTCGCCGTTCGCGTGCCCGAGCTCGCCATAGGCCTCGTCGAAGAGCGGCTTCAGATTCACGTACACCTGCGCGGCCTCGGTCGGCCGCACCGACGTCAGCGCCGCAACGTCGGCTTCCCAGCGCACGTACGACGCCGGGTCGATACGCCCGGTGTCGGTACCCATGATCATGAGCCGCATCGGCGGGCGCAGGACTTTCAGCGGCACGGCGGGCGTCTTGCCGTCGCCGATCTGCTCCACGGTCAATACCGCGGCGCTGATCAGGCCGTCGGTGGCCAGGAAGCGCGCCAGTTGCGGATGCCGTGACAGCGTGGAGACAAGCTCGCGGACGAGCGCGTCCGACGCGGCGAGCGCCGGCAGTTCGATCGGCTGGCGCGACGGGCGAACCGTGCCGACGGCCACGTCGGTGGCCGTGGTCGGCGCCGGCGACGCGGGCCGTGCCGGCATGCGCGTGAGCCACCAGAAGTAGAGCGCACCGCCCACGGCCAGCACGGCGGCAATCGCCACGATCCAGCGTGACGCCGCGGACGCGCGGCGGGGCGGTGGCGGCGGGGCGGACAGCGGCGGGCCAAGCGGCAGGTCGTCGTAAGCCATGCGATCTCCCTTTAGACTAGTCCGGATCCATCTTCTCGAAACGGCTGTTGTCGATGTGGGCCGCAGTCCCGTCGCCCGTGGGCGACATGCGTTCGAGGATGGGATCCTTGGCCCAGAACGTAAAGCCGCACGCGCTGCATCGCACGGGATACCGGCGCGTCAGCAAGGAGCGAATCCGTTCAATGCTGGAGTGTCGGTGCGTGCGGTAGAGAAACGGGCCGTGACAGTGCGGGCACATCGTCAGCGTCGCCACCGTTGCGGGCGCCGCCTCCATTACGGGGCCGGCGGCCGTCGGCGCGGACGGCAGGTCGGCCGCGGGATCGAGCTCCAGCGCGCCGGGGACGCCGGCATCGGGCGCGGTCTTGGCGCCCTCGTGCCAGTACCGCGCGATCACGCCGAGCATGCGTGCCCCGCCCTCCACATTGCCGCTGTGCACGGTCGGCGGCGCGAGCGGCCAGTTCTCGGTCTCCGCCATCCACTGCACCAGGTCGTAGCCGGTGGGCGTATGTTCGCAGTGCCGGCGCCCGGATGCCTTCAAGTGTTCGCCTGCGGCGATGCAGTCCGCGCACCACCCGAGGTCGTAGTCGAGCGACAGTTCCTTCACCAACCGGGCTTCCAGCAAACGACGCGCGTTGCGGACCGTGGTGACGCGGAGCCACGACTGCGGCGCCGGCCGGCTGTCGTCCAGCCACAGGTTGATCGCACCTTTCAGCGTGTCGGCGCGCTCGAGCACCAGGCCGACGAGCGCGTCTTCATCGCGCTGCTGCAGCGGGTTGATGTCGAGATCGCGCCCGAGACGAAGCGGCGGCAGATCTGGAAACGCTTCGTCAGGCTTCCAGACGTCGCGCAAGCGTCCCCGCCAGCTGCACGTTTCGCAGCGGAACCACTCCGTGTGCGTCCACCAGGTCTGCACCCGCTCCCACCACGTGCGCGTGCGTGACGGGTGCAGGTGCGAGAAGCCGCACTGCGGACAGACGCGAGGATTCTCGGGGGCCGTCAGGGGCATTATCGACTCTGGCACCAGTTTACTTGCTACTTCGCCACGCCTCGCGCCCAGTCCCAGCCTTCGAGGCCGCGCGCGTTCACCGCCTTTACGGCGATCTCGGTGCCGGCCGGCAAGGCCGGCAGCGTGGCATGTGCCGTGGCCACCGTGAGCCGCGTGCGGAGCGGATCGGTCGCGGGGCCGTACGCCACGATGTACGTCCGCACGCTCTTCTCCGGGCTCGGGGTCCACGTCAGGTCGATCGTGCCGCCTCTCGCCGTGATCGTCAGCCCTTTGACGCGTGACGGACTGGACGCGAGGTAGGTGATCGAGGCGGCCGTGACCTTTGCCGTCTCCATGATCTGCCGGACGCTGACCGTCTCGATCAGATCCGTGGCCTGGTGATAGTTCGGGTTCGCGAGCACGGGGTACGAGCCGAGACCGCCCACGATATCGCCCCAGCCGTTGTAGAAGGCGTTCGCGTCGGTGCCCTTGTAGTACTTGGCGTCGTACAGAATCAGGCTGGTGAAGAGGAAGGCCGCGCCGTGCTGGATATCGCGGATGCCGGCGTTCGAGTATCGGATGGTGTTATCCATCCGCGGCCCTTCGGCCGCCCACCCGATCATGTCGTTGTTGAGCGCGCCCACCACATGCCATTTGCGCTCGGCGGCCACGCGGACGAACTCGCGGCTGCCCAGCAGCCCGGCTTCCTCGCCGGTGAAGGACGCAAAGACGACCGTGGCGGGCAGGGGCGCGTCGGCGAGCAGCCGCGCCGTTTCGAGCAACGCCGCCGTGCCCGACGTGTCGTCGTCGGCCCCCGGGCCAATGGCCACCGAGTCGTAGTGGCTGCTCACGACATAAATCAGATCCGGGTTCTCGGTGCCCTTCAGCATGGCGATGACGTTCGCGGTCTTGCCGCCCTGGGCCTGCGCGGGCGCGAACCATTGCTGCTCGGGCGTGTATCCGAACGATGCGTACGTCCTCGTCAGGTAGTCGATGGCCTTGCCGTTGCCCGGCTGCGACACGTACTTCGAATCGAAATCGCAGAGCGTCTTCTCGTACTCGTAGACGCGCGAGAGCGAGGCCTTCGCGACCATCTTCCGGATCTGGTCGGCGATGGGCGCGAAGACCTTCGTCATGCGCGAGCGCAGGTCGTTCTCCGTCCGTTGCTGCTGTTCGAGCCGCGACACCAGATTGGCCGGCGTCACCTTCTTCGTGAGATCGACGACGTAGACGCCGCGGTCCGGCGACACGGTATCGCCGTCGCGCTCGGCTTGAATCATGAGGCGCTGGCCGTCGGCCGACGGCAGCCAGAGGTACTCGGGGCTGATCGTCCGGATCGTGTTGTTCGCGAACAGCCGCGTGCGCGTGCCGGTGGTCAGATCGTAGAGTTGCGAGCGTCGGTGCCGCGGTTCGCCCATCATGCCGAGCAGCGTGGTGTTGGTGAGAAAGCGGGGCAGGATGTCGTGCTGGATGTCGCGGGTCACGCGCCGCTGCGCGCCCGACTGGTCGGTGATGTAGATCTCCCAGTCCGTGTGGGTCATGGACTCGTACGCGACCAGGGTGCCGTCCGGCGAGAGCGCCGGGGCGTTGATGCGCTCGCGCCCCGTCCGCGCGACGGTGACGGCGCCGCCCAGCGTTGGCGACGTGTTCAGCGTGTAGATGTCGCCGGCGCGCGTGAGCCACGCGATGGTCTGGCCGTTGGCCGACATCGTGACGCCGGTGCCCGCGATGACGCGCGACGTTCCGGCCGCCAGATTGACGACCACGAACGTGGCGGCCGGCCCGCCGCCCACGCCGCGCCCGCCGCTCCGGCCCGCGCCGCGTCCGCCCCCACCGCGCATCGGCGACGTGGCCGCCACGGTGTACACCAGGGCCGCGCCGCTGGGATCCACGAGCGGATTCGTCTTGAAGCCGGGCTCGTCGGTCAGCCGCGTCGGCGTTCCCGTGTCGTTGGCCTGATAGATGTCGTTGCGCGTGGTGTCCGCTGAATCGGCGCCGAGAAAGAGCAGCGCGCCATGGGCGCCGAACAGCGGACCGGCGATCTGCAGGGGGCCGGTGGACACCGGCTGTTCCGTTTCCGTCGTGAGGTCCACGGAAACCAGCGCGCCGGTCGCGTTGATGTACGCCGCGCGGCTCCCGGCGTCGAACGCCAGGCTCGTGCCTCTGAGATCCAGCACGATGCGCGGCGATGGGTCCAGCGCAACGATGCGCGTGACGATGTCGGTCGTCGGGCCCATTTCGTACGCCACGTAGTGTCCGCTCGGCGAGATCTTCGGATTCCGACCGTCCGTCGTGATCTCGGTGGTGGCGAAGAGTTCGCCCGTCAGCAGCGCGACACGGTCGCGGTACTCCGCGGCGGCCGGCCCTTTCATGAGGGACAGCAGGTTGACGAGCGCGTCCGGGTAGTGACCCGCGTCCCATGCCTCGGTGGCGCGCCGGTACAGCTCGTCGGGACCAGCGGCAACGGTCGGCGCCGTCTGGCGAGGCGGAGTGTCAGCGAGCAGCAGGGGGGTGGCACTCAGGAGAACGATCACCAGCGCAAGGGATCGGCGAGACATGGGGGGATGATACGGCAGCCGGAGGGCGACACGTTAGAATGAGGACATGACTTCCAAGGTCCTTGACGCCATCAACCAGCAGATCGCCAATGAATTCGGGTCGTCATTCTCATACCTCGGCATGGCCGCGTGGTGTGAGCATCACAACTTCGTCGGAGCGGGACAGTGGTTCCGGTTGCAGAGCGCAGAAGAGCACACGCACGCCATGCGGCTCTTCAATTTTGTTCTGGCGCGCAACCACCAGGCGCGGCTGGCCGCCATCGAGCGGCCGGCGGGTGACTTCGCGTCGCTGCTCGAAGTGTTCGAGAACGCCCAGGCGCAGGAGCAGAGCGTCAGCCGCCAGATCGACGCGCTGTATCAGCTGGCCTTCGAAGAGAAGGTCTTCGCGGCGATGGCCGAGTTGCAGTGGTTCATCACCGAGCAGGTTGAAGAAGAGAAGAGCGTGCGGGAAATTGTCGCCAAGTTGCGGATGGTCAAGGACGATCCGTCGTCCATCCTGGATATCGATCGGGAATTGGGGGCCCGCCGGCCCGCCGCGCCGGCGGCCGAGTAGCGACGCCCGGCCCTACGTGCGCGCCGTGATCGCCGCGTCGACCGACGGATAGCGGCTGAAGACGCCGTCCAGTCCGGCCATCGTGAGCAACTCGGTGACCCGGTCCGGCGTGCCCGCCAGTCGCAACTGGCCGCCGAGCCGGCTCAGCGTCACGTGCGCCGCGATCAACTCGCCGAGCCGGGTGCTGTCGATATACATCACCGACGACAGGTCCAGGACCACGTCACGCGCCCCGCGGTCCACGGCTGCGGCCACGGCGCCTTTCAAAAGACCGGGTCGATCGTTCACGGTGAGTCGCCCGGCGAGTTCGATCACCGTCATGCCTGCCTGTTGTCGCTCGCGAATATCCATGTCAGCTCCAGACGATTATACGAATTGATAGAATCGTTCGCATGTCTGACATCGCCGCCCTCAACGCCGCTCGTCACGCGCCTCTCCCGATTAATGAACCGATCAAGTCCTACGCGCCCGGCACCCCGGAACGGGCGGAACTCAAGGCCCGGCTCGCCTCGATGGCGGCCGAGCAGATCGATATTCCGCTCATCATCGGGGGCAAGGAGATCCGCACCAGCAAGACCTTCAAGGCTGTTATGCCGTTCAAGCACAGCCACGTGCTGGCGACGGTGCATTCGGCCGAGCCGCAGCATGTGCAGCAGGCGATCGACGCCGCGCTGGCCGCGCGCCGCGAATGGGCGTCGTGGGCGTGGGAAGACCGCGCGGCGGTGCTGCTGAAAGCCGCGGAACTGCTGGCCGGACCCTGGCGCGCCACGCTCAACGCGGCGACGATGCTGGGACAGGCGAAGACCGCGTTCCAAACGGAGATCGACGCGGCGTGCGAGCTCATCGATTTCCTCCGCTTCAACGTGTCGTACGCGCAGGATCTGTACAGCGAGCAGCCGTTCAGCGGGCCGGGCGTGTGGAACCAGCTCGAGTACCGTGCGCTCGAGGGATTTGTGTACGCGGTCTCGCCGTTCAACTTCACCGCCATCGGCGGCAACCTTTCGAGCGCGCCCGCGCTCATGGGCAACGCCGTCGTGTGGAAGCCGGCGTCGAGCGCGATGCTGTCGGCCTACTACGTGATGCGGCTGTTCGAGGCGGCCGGCATGCCGCCCGGCGTCATCAACTTCGTGCCGGGTTCGGCCGGCGCCATCACCGACACGGTGCTCGCCTCGCCGTCGCTCGCAGGCATTCACTTCACCGGCAGCACCGCGGTCTTCAACAGCATGTGGAAGACGGTCGGCGCCAACATGTCCGGCTACAAGTCGTATCCGCGTCTGGTCGGCGAGACCGGCGGCAAGGATTTCATCGCCGTCCACCCGTCGGCAAACGCCGAGGAGGTGGCCGTCGCGATCGTGCGCGGCGCGTTCGAGTACCAGGGCCAGAAGTGCTCGGCCGCCAGCCGCGCCTACATCCCGCAGTCGATGTGGGGTGAGGTGAAGGAGCGCACGGTGGCGATGATGAAGGAAATCAGGATGGGCGACCCGCGCGATTTCCGCAACTTCGTGAGCGCGGTGATCGACAAGAAGGCGTTCGACAAGATCGGCGAGTACCTCGCCGACGCGAAGCAGAACGCCAGGGTCATCGCCGGCGGCGGGTCCAAGGGCGACGAAGGCTACTTTGTCGAGCCGACGCTGATCCAGACGGAGGATCCGGCGTACCGGCTGCTCTGTGAGGAGATCTTCGGACCGGTGATGACCACCTACGTGTATCCGGACGCGAAATGGGCCGAGATGCTCGACACCGTGGATCGCACGTCGCCGTACGCGCTGACGGGCGCGATCTTCGCGACGGATCGCGCGGCGGTGCGCCAGGCGACGAGCGCGTTGCGCAACGCGGCGGGGAACTTCTACATCAACGACAAGCCGACGGGCGCGGTGGTCGGCCAGCAGCCGTTCGGCGGGGCGCGCGCGTCAGGCACGAATGACAAGGCGGGATCCAAGCTCAATCTGACCCGCTGGGTGAGCACGCGGACGATCAAGGAAACGTTTGCGCCGCCGCGCGACTACAAGTACCCGTTCATGGCGGAGGAGTAGGTAAAGGCAGAAGGCAAAAGGCAGAAGGCAGAAACAAGGCCGAAGGCAGAAACAAGGCCGAAGCTGGAAACAAGGCAGAAGCCAGAAGTCAGAAGATTGGGGCGCGGTTTTCTTGGACCGCGCCCCCTTCCTTTTTCTACCCGCATTCCGCCACTTCTACTCGCGTTCCGCCGCGCTCCACGCGCGCGCCAGCAGGCGCGGATCGGCGAAGTGGCGGAGCCACAGGTCGATCTCGCGTACGGTCCACCCCGCTTCCCGCAGAAACACAACCGTTTCGAGTGAGCGAAGCCATGTCCGCAGGCCTTCGCCCAGATGCGCCGTCCAGTTGGCGAACGCGTGCGATGCGAGGAAGGCGCGGTCGGCCGGACCTGAAGAATCGGCCGGACCTGAAGGTCCGGCCCTCCAGATCGCCCGGAGCCCCGGACGTCCAGGTCCGGCGTTCAAGATCGTCTGGAGCCCCGGACGTTCATGTCCGGCGTTCAAGATCGTCTGGAGCCCCGGGCCTTCAGGCCCGGGGGACGTCGTCGCCGTGACAAACGCCTCGCGCACCCTGTCGATCAGTTCGCCCTGGCCCGGGCGCCATGTCCGCACGTGTTCGACGGCGGCTGACAGCCGCCGAAGAATCTGCCGCAGCGTTTCGTCGCGATTGCAGAGGCCGACGCTCCGCCGTTCCCACTCCCACCAACTGTCCCAGTCCATCAGCACGTCCGGACGCAGCGCCGGCGGCAGACTCGCGCGCGCATCGAGGCCGACGTATTCGCCGGCCGGCGGAAATGCGGGCGCGTTCTCGACGATCGCGATCTCGCCCGTCCATGTTTCGAGCATCCCGAGCGCGGTGGGGCAGTAACAGGAGAGTGCAACGGACACGCCGCGTGGGTCGTTCACCGACACGCGCGGAAACTGCCGGCACGCCAGGGGCAGCGCATCGTGGCCCAGGGCGGCGTGGATTTCGCAGCGATGCGCCTCGGCGTTGTGAAACGCGCACCCGCGCGCGTTGAGCGGCAGGAAGCCGCCTTTGTCGTCGGGAATGGGCCAGCGCGACGTGCAGCAGTCGCCGCTGTTACGGCAGCGGTAGGTGGCGTGGAACGACAGGCAGCGGACAGCGGCGCCGGAACCTGATTGCCCCATTGCCCCTTTGCCTCTTTGTCCCTTTGCCCCTTTAACAGCCTTTAACAGGCGTGTTGTCATTGGTGCCGGAGGAGGGAATCGAACCCACAAGAGGCTAAGCCTCGGGGGATTTTGAGTCCCCTGCGTCTGCCAGTTCCGCCACTCCGGCGTTGAATGGTGTGCGGCCGAACCCGACGAGTATAGCATTCGAGTACGAGGGACTTTCGATGCCAACTCTGGTGCTGACGTGGATCGCCAACTCCGCCGCCATCTGGCTGGTGGCCTATCTGTTCCGCGGCGTGTCGATCGCGTCGTGGATCGACGCGTTCGCCGCCGGCCTCGTGCTGACACTGGTCAACGCCATCGTCAAACCGATCCTGCTGATCCTCACGCTGCCCGTCACCATCATGACGCTGGGACTGTTCTACTTTGTGATCAGCGCGATCTGCCTGGCGATCACCGCGCATCTGATCAGCGGCTTCTCCGTGTCCGGCTGGTTCAACACCCTCGTCGCGGCCATTGTCATCAGCATCTTCAGCACCATCATTCAAAGCGCGCTCAGGTCGGACGGGGCGTGGCACTGACAAGGTGACAGGGGAGCAGGGTGTCAGGGTGTCAGGGTGTCAGGGTGTCAGGGTGCTGGTGCCATGGTGCGAGGGTGCCCGGGTGCTGGTGCCAACGTGCCCGGTGTCAGATGCTAGCACCCTCGCACAGCGCACCGCGGCGCGCACCCGCGCACCCTCGCACGGCGCTGCGTACCCGCGCACCCTCGCACCGCGCTGCGCACCCTCGCACCCTCGCACCCTCGCACCAGCACCCTGACACCCTGACACCCTGGCCCCCTGACACCAGAGGTATAGAGTAACCAGCTGCAATAGGGCAGCCCAGCGCGTCGTATTGCCCTGTGGCAGCCGGTGTCATTCGGGACGTAGGCAAAGGAGTGGGGATGAGCGTGAATTCAGGAAAGTCGGTGCGGATCTTCGCGGGCGGACTGCTGGCGGCGCTGCTCGCCGTGGCAGCTGGTTGGTCCGGTTTGGTGCAGGCGCAGGCGCCGGCGCCGGCGCCGGTCAAGGGCGTGAAGTTCGCGCAGGTCAGCCCGGGCGATCTCAAGGAGTGGCTGACGTATCTCTCGTCCGACCAGCTGACCGGGCGCCAGATCTACAGCGAAGGCTACGGCCTCGCGGCGGGATACATCCAGGAGAACCTCCGGAAGTGGGGCGTCAAGCCGCTCGGCGAGAACGGCACGTACCTGCAGACGGTGAAGAACCGCGGCTACAAGGTCACGCGCCATTCCACGGTGACCGTGGAGGTCGGCGGCCAGTCGAAGACATTCAAGCAGGGCGAGCACGTCACGTTCCCGATGGCCAGCGGCGGCAAGCAGACTGTGGTCATGAACGGCGCAGAGTTCATCGGCACAAACGCAGCGCCGGTGACCGGACTTGATCTCAAGGGCAAACTTGCCGTGTGGATGAACCCGGCGCCGGCGGCTGGCGCGGGCCGCGGCGGCCGCATTCCGCAGAACGCGGGCGTGAACGGTGCGATCGGCGCGGGCGCGAAGGGCGCCGTCGGTTTCGCGGCGGCGCCTCCGCCGCCAACGGCGGCGGAAGAAGCACTGATGAAGGCGCAGGACGCGCTCGCCCAGGCCACGGCCGCCGTCAATCAGGCGGAGGCCGCGACTCGTGGAGGCGCCCGTGGTTTCGGCGGCGGGTTCGCCGGCGGCCGCGGTGGACGCGGCGGCGCGCCCACCGTGCCGGCCGACGTCACCACCGTGCAGAACGTGAATCTGCCGGTGACGCCAAACTTCACGGCCGACGAAGCGTTCTACGAGTTCCTGCTGTCGGCATCACCGACCAGGTTTGCGGACCTCAAGGCCAAGGCGGATAAGGGCGAGGCGACGGCACCGTTCGCCATCAACGCCAAGATCACCGTCAACATCGACAACACCTTCGAAGTGGTCAGCCAGCAGCTGGCGCATAACGTCGTCGGCCTGATCGAAGGCACCGATCCGAAGCTGAGGGACACGTACGTCATGTACGGCGCGCATCTCGACCACGTCGGCTACTCGCAGACGGGCACCGGCCGCGAGGGTGACGTGAGCGGCTGCCGCACCCGCAGCGCGGTGGCGCTCGAAGCGGTAACCAAGTCCGGCAAGACGCCAGTCAAGGGCGCGCCGGCGGCGCGCGGTGGAGGGGCCGGCGCGGCCGGCGGTCGCGGCGCAGGCGCACCACCGGCCGACGCGACGCGCTTCGACAAGGGCGACTACATCAGCAACGGCGCGGATGACGACGGCTCGGGATCAGCGACACTGCTCGGCGTGGCCAAGGCGTTCGCCATGGGGCCGAAGCCGAAGCGGTCGATCGTCCTCATGTGGCACGTGGGTGAAGAAGCCGGACTGCTTGGATCGCGATACAACGCCGACTTTCCGGTCGTGCCGCTCGAGAAGGTCCAGGCCGTGCTCAACATGGACATGGTCGGCCGTGACGACTGCAACGACCTGGAAGGCGACTACACGAACTCGGTCTTCCTCGTCGGCGACGATCGAATCAGCACCGACCTCCACAACCTCATCGTCGAGACCAATCAGACGATGATCAAACCGCTGACGCTCGACTACGAGATGAACGACCCGAGCGACCCGGAAAGCGTCTACACCCGCAGCGACCATTTTAGCTACGCGGCCAAGGGCATTCCGGTGGCGTTCTTCACCACCGGCCTGCATCCGGACTATCACCGGGTGAGCGACTCGGTGGACAAGATCCTGTTCCCGAAGATGGCCAGGATCGGCCAGCTGATGTACCAGGCGGGCTTCTCGATCGCCTCCACCGACAAGGTGCTCGAGCGCGACAACAAGGGGCCGCGCGTCGGATTTGGCTCCAAGGCGGCGATCATCAAGTAGGCCAGGAAACGGGGAATACAGCTCGGGAGTAGTTTGGGTGGTTGACAGACCGCCTGAACTGCTCCCGATGCTGTTTTTGCGGGCAAAATAAGGGCGAAAGGCCACAAAATCCCACTAAAATAGGGTAGAATCATCAGACGTTCTACCTCTCGGATCGCCCGTCTAGCCGGTCCGGTCAACCCAACTGGGGGCTTCGTGGCATTTCAGGTCGGCGACAAGGTCATCTACCCGAATCACGGTCTCGGCATCATTCAGCAGATTGAAACGAAGACGATCATGGGTACGACGTGCGGCTTCTATCAGCTCCGCATGGCAAACGAAACGACAGTTCTCGTACCTGTCGACAACGTCGATGGCGTTGGGCTGCGTCGCGCGGTCAGCGACGACGAGGTGGCCCGGCTGTTCAGCCTTCTGGGCGACGGCAAGATCGACAGCCATCAGAACTGGAAAGGCCGCTTCAAGGACAACTCGGACCGGATGCGGACCGGGTCCATCTACGACGTCGTGGAAGTGCTCAAGAGCCTGACGTTCCTCAGCAAGTCCAAGAGCCTCTCGTTCCGCGAAAAGCGCATGCTCGACCGCGCCAAGTTCCTGGTGATTTCGGAAATTTCCGAGGTCATGGGCCAG
>JAKALV010000390.1 GCA_021824055.1 Acidobacteriota bacterium | reverse complement strand
GCGCAGAGCCATCCCGACGAAGACTTCGCCGAGACATTTGCGGTGTGGGTCACGCCGAGCAGTGACTGGCGCAACCGGTATCAGGAGTGGCCCGCGCTGAAGAAGCTCGAGTACATGGACCGGTTGATGGCCGAGATCGCGGGACGGACGCCCGTCACGCGATCGCGCCGCCAGGTGGAGCCGATCCGGACGCTCCGCCGCACGCTGCGCGCGCACTACAAGCACAAGCGCGCGCACTACGGCCTCGAGTACCCGAACTTCACCGACCGCGACCTGCGCAAACTCTTCTCGGACGCCCCGGCATTCGCGCGTAACAAGTCGGCCGCGCTCTTCATCCAGCGCATCCGCCGCGACGTCCGGCGCGTGGTCGCCGAATGGACCGGCTCGTACCAGTACACGATCGATCAGGTCATCGAGGCCATGATCACGCGCAGCCGCGAACTCAAGCTGCGGCTCAAATACCCGGAAGACCGGTCGCAGCTCGACTTCACCATCGTGCTCACGGTGCAGACGATGAACTACCTGCACTCGGGGCGGCACCGCGTGGCGCTGTGACGCCGACGGTGCTCTACGATGGCGCCTGCTGCTTCTGCGAAAAGCAGGCGGCGCGGCTCAAGTGGCTGACGCGCGGACGCGTGGCCTTCGAATCGACGACGGCGGACGGCGTGCGCGAGACGTTTCCGATGCTGCCGCCGGCGGACCGGCTCGACGAAGTGAAGTTCGTGGACACCGACGGCCGTCTTTACGGCGGCGCCGCCGCCATCGCCCGCGCGTTCGTGGTGAGTGGCGGCCTGCTCGGCCTCAGCGCGCGCGCCTACGCGCTGCCGCCGGTCCGCTGGGCCGCCGACCGCGCCTACAGGATCGCCGCCGCCGGTCGCCTGAAGATATAGATCAAGAGCTCGCAACATGGTGGGCCATGGAGGGCCATGGGGAAAACCAAACCGACAGCTTTTCAAAGAGCTCTTTGAAAGCTATTGGTTGGATCTTCCCCATGGTCCCCCATGGCTCCCCATGTTGACAGCCTTTGATCTTGCCCGTTCGATATACTCGCGCGCATGAAGCGCATCCTGCTCGCCGCCGCCCTTATCGCCGTCACCACGCCGATCGCCGCACAGTCACCGAGCTGGCTGGATCCGTACCGTCCAATCGCGCAACGCCTGATTGCCGACTCGCAGTCGAACGACGCCACCTGGCAGCGCCTCGCGGAGCTGACCGACACGTTTGGCCCGCGGCTGTCCGGATCGGACAACCTCGAGAAGGCGATCGATTGGGCCGTCGAGACAATGAAGAAGGACGGCCTCGTCAACGTCCACAAAGAGCCCGTGATGGTGCCCAAGTGGGTGCGCGGCGACGAAAGCCTGGAGCTGATCGCGCCGGTGCGGCAGAAGCTGCCGATGCTCGGCCTCGGCGACGCGGTGGGCACGCCGGCCGGCGGCCTCGAAGCCGACGTCATCGTCGTGAAGAACTTCGATGAGCTCGAAAAGCGCGCGGCGGACGTCAAGGGCAAGATCGTGCTCTTCAATGCCGAGTTCGTGAACTACGGCACCACGAACGTCTATCGCACCGCGGGGCCATCCCGCGCGGCCAAGCTCGGCGCGATCGCAGCGATCGTCCGGTCCATCGGCCCGATGGGCCTGCGCACGCCGCACACCGGCGCCACCTCGTACACGGACGATGCGCCGAAGATTCCGGCGGCGGCGATTCCCGCCGAAGACGCCAACCGCTTTCAGCGCCTGCAGGATCGCGGCGTGACGATCCGGATGCGGCTGTCGATGCAGGCGCATTTCGAGGCCGACGCGCAGAGCTACAACGTGGTCGGGGAACTCCGCGGCCGCGAGCTGCCCAACGAGATCGTCGTCGTGGGCGGCCACCTCGATTCGTGGGACCCGGGCACCGGCGCCAGCGACGACGCGGGCGGATGCGTGGTGACATGGGACGCGCTGCGACTGATGAAGAAACTTGGACTGCAGCCGCGCCGCACCGTGCGCGTCGTGCTGTTCACGAACGAAGAGAACGGCGATCGCGGCGGCACAGGTTATCGCGACGCGCATCTGGCGGAACTGAAGGACCACGTCATGCTCATGGAATCCGACGGCGGAATCTTTGATCCGGAAGGATTCGGATTTACCGGGCCGGACGCGGCCAGGACCACCGTCGCCGCGATCGCGAGCCTGCTGAAGTCGATCGGCGCCGATCCGATCAAGGGCGGCGGCGGCGGCGCGGACATCGGGCCGGCGGGCACGGCGGGAAAGATCCCGATGCTGTCGCACCTGGCGGAAGCGAATTACTTCGTCATCCACCACACGCCGGCGGACACGATCGACCGCATCACGCCGCGGCAGGCCGCCAACAACGCGGCGGCCATCGCGGTGATGACGTACGTGATCGCGGATCTGCCGTGGCGGCTGGGGACGGAGAAATAGGCCGATCGGCCGGACCTGAAGGTCCGGCCCTCCAGCTGGAGCCCCCGGTCAAGAACAACTGGAGCCCCGGACCTTCAGGTCCGGGGACAACTACTTCTTGACCGGCGCGGGCGTGTAGACGAGAAAGTCGCCGCGGCGGCGTTCCGCGGCATCGGGAACAGGCGCAGTGATGTCAGCCACCGGCAGCACCGTCACCACGGCGATGCGCTTGCCGGGCAGGCGGCGTTGCGCGCGCGACACGGTGCCGAAGTGGAAGTCGCTGTGGAACGCGCCGTTGACGTGCACGACCAGCGGCCGCTGGCCGCCGATCGACCCGGCCGCGTAGGCCGCGGCGATCGACTCCGCCATCGTCTCGTCCTTCAGGCACTGCGCGAAATAGAACCTCAGCGCCGTGGCATCGGGATGCGTGTCCATCGCGTCCAGAAAACGCCGGAAATACTCATCGTCTCCGGTCGGACATTGCAGGTCGGCCGCGAACCACGTCTTCTCGGCCG
>JAKALV010000389.1 GCA_021824055.1 Acidobacteriota bacterium | reverse complement strand
ACTGGCGCTCGTGGAAGACGCCCTCCCGCAGGACAAGTACTCCTCCATGCCCGGCGAATTCCCGGCGTTTCACGGCTACGGCGCCTCGGGTGATGCCGGCGGACCGATCGTGTACGTGAACTACGGCGCGCCGGCCGATTACGAGCGGCTCAAGGCGATGGGCGCGTCGGTCGACGGCAAGATCGCCCTCGTGCGCTACGGCGGCCCGTTCCGCGGCCTGAAGGTGAAGGAGGCCCAGGAACACGGCGCCAAAGGCATCCTTATATATAGCGACCCGGCCGACGATGGGTACATGAAGGGCGATGTGTATCCGGACGGCCCGATGCGCCCGGCGTCCGCCATTCAGCGCGGGTCCGTGCAGTTCCTGTCGATCCAGCCGGG
Organism: Acidobacteriota bacterium; assembly: GCA_021824055.1. Taxonomy (GTDB): domain Bacteria; phylum Acidobacteriota; class Vicinamibacteria; order Vicinamibacterales; family SCN-69-37; genus SCUN01. Next base: position 2,546 of record JAKALV010000389.1, on the reverse strand, counting down.
CGATCCCTCCACGCCGGACGGGGTGCCGTCGACCGCCGGCGCCAAGCGGATCACGCGGGACCAGATGATGAACGTCCCGAAGATTCCGTCGCTGCCGATTTCGTATCGCGAGGCCGAGAAGTTGCTGCGCGCCATGACCGGCAAACGCGTGCCCGACGACTGGCAGGGCGGTTTGCCGTTTGCGTATCACGTGGGTCCCGGCGGCGCGGCGATCGAGATGCACGTCGAGATGGACGAGGGCCTGATGCCGATCTACGACGTCATCGCCAGGATTCCCGGAACGGGCGATCAGATCGTGGTCGCGGGCAACCATCGCGACGCGTGGACGCCCGGCGCGGTGGATCCCAACTCGGGCACGGCGGCGATGCTCGAAGCCGCGCGCGCGCTGGGCGCGGCGGTGAAAGCCGGCTGGAAGCCCAAGCGCACGATTCTCTTCTGCTCGTGGGACGCGGAGGAGTACGGCCTCGTGGGCTCCACCGAGTGGGCTGAAGATCACGCGGCGATGCTGAAGCAGAAGGCCGTCGCCTATCTCAACGTGGACGTCGCCGTGACGGGTCCGAACTTCGGCGCGTCCGGCACCTCGTCGCTGCGCGACGTCATGCGCGAGGTCACCGACCTCGTGCCCGAGCCGAAGGCCGGCGGCAGCGTGGGCGCCCTGTGGGAACAACGCTTGAGGAACGCGTGGGCGCAGAGCACGCCGGTGAACCTCGACGTCGCGGACAAGACATTCGATATGCAGCTGGGCCGGCTGGGCTCGGGCTCCGACTACACGGTGTTTCTCGACTTCCTCGGCGTGCCCTCGACCGACATGGGATTCTCGGGCAGCTACGGCGTGTACCACTCGGTCTACGACAACTTCCGGTGGATGTCGCTCTACGGCGATCCGGACTTTCTGTACCACCAGGCCGCGGCGCGCGTGTTCGGCCTGCTGGCGATGCGCGTGGCCTCCGCGGACGTCGCGCCGCTGCGCTTCAGCGACTACGGGCGCGGACTGAGCGACGACCTCAACGAGATCCGCACCGATGTCGCGAAGCGCGCGCGAACGGCCGGCGCCAACCCGTTCCGTCCGGATTTCTCGCCGATCATGAAGGCGATCGCGGAACTCGACGCGGCCGGCAAGGCCGCGGACGCGGCCGCCGATCGCGTGATCGCGTCGGGTGACGCGGCGGCCGAAGCGCGAATGAGCGAGGCCCTCACCCAGGTGGAGCGCGCGTTCCTCAATCCGCAGGGACTGCCCGGCCGGCCGTGGTTCAAGCACGAACTGATCGGCCCGGGCCTGACGACCGGCTACGCGCCGTGGCCGTTCCCGTCGCTGCGCGAGGCCGTCGAGAAGAAAGACGCCGCGATGTTCGACGTGGAGGCGAAGAAGATCGTCGCCGCGATCAACGCAGGGACGGCGAAATTGAAAGACGCAGCCAGATGAACAAGTTAGGCAGTTAGGCAGTTAGGCAGTTAGGCAGTTAGGCAGTTAGGCAATGCGAACTCACTGCCCAACTGCCTAACTGCCGAACTGCCCAACTGAGTTGGATCTGACTCCAATGTCTGAGCTCTTTCATCAGGTCTACAACCCCATCGCCGGCAGCGTGCTGCTATCGGCATGCCGCTGCCGCTCGCGATCGCCGCGACCACGCACGGCATGGCCTACGGCCTCTGGCCCATCTGCTGGATCGTCGTCAGCGCGGTGTTCTTCTACAACCTGACGGTCGAGAGCGGCGACTTCGACGTGATCCGCCGATCGCTCCACGCGAGCGTCGGCCTCGCCTTCGAACCGGTCAGAAATGGGGATCAGTGTGGTGGCGGCTGCAGAGTGCGGGGTCCACGTCGGGCCCAGGTTACGAGAGCCCGCACGCCGTCCACAGGCGGTCCAGCAGGTCCGTCACCGTCATCTCACGCGCCTGTCGGGCGAGATAGACACGATCAAGGCTGCCCCCACGCACCTTGACAATCGCCAGCACGTCCCGCCACTGTCGATCCGACACGTCACCGCCGGCGCGAAACCACCGGAGTTTCTGGAGGAGAATATCTTCGTGAGAATGAAAGTAGACCACCGATGATGGATCCTCGGTGAGCTGCCTGGGTTGATGGCGCCGGATCTGCGTCGCGTTGGGTTCATCTTCGCCCACCACGAACAGGTCGACTTTGATGTTGGTCTGGAGGTGAATGAGGTTCACCGACGATCGCTGCCGAACGGCGCGGCCGATCGCATCGCGATCGGCGTAAAAGGCCGGTCCCAGGCGCGCGACCAATGGGTCAATGTCTGTCTGCCGGAGCGCAACGACGATATCGATATCCAGCGTGAACCGAGGCTCACCGCTGAAACCGCTCGCCAGTCGCGCGGCGTCCGGGTAGACGCGGACCGCGAGTTCCGGTCCCAGCACCTGCACGGCAAGCCGGACGCGCAACTCCTCATCGGCAGCGACTGGAAACCGGTCGCGAAGCCCGATCCACGCCATCCGCCTGCCCGCCGACCACGCCGCCCGCATCGTTTGAGCGATCTCGATGGAGGACATCCGACGCCACGCCTCGATCTGGCGGGCTTCCGCGTC
>JAKALV010000388.1 GCA_021824055.1 Acidobacteriota bacterium | reverse complement strand
TGCCGTTCCAGTTGCCGCCGCCGATGGTGCTCGGGAAGTTCACCATCTGCCCTTCGGTGCCGGCCGGCGTGTACGGCCCCTGCGTGTAGAAATTGTTCTTGGCCCAGAGGTCCTTGCAGTACGCGAGGGTCTCGGGCGAGTTGTTGATGAAGTCCTTCGCCGGATCGAACGTCATCCGCGACAGCGGCTCGGGCTTCACGGGAAACGGCTGCGTCGGCCAGCTCTCTTCACCGGGCACGTTGCTCTTGGGCACCGGACGTTCTTCCACGCCGAACACGGGCTCGCCGGTGACGCGGTTGTAGATGAAGAGCATGCCCATCTTGGTGATCACCGCCACGGCGGGAATCGCGCGGCCGTTGCGGTGCACCGTGATCAGCGTCGGCCCGGCCGGCAGGTCGAAATCCCACAGGTCGTGATGCACGATCTGGTGGAACCACTTCATCTTGCCGGTGACGGCGTCGATCGCGATGAGCGAGTTGCCGTAGAGATTCATGCCGTGGCGATCGCCGCCGTAGTAGTCCGACGTCGACACACCGGTCGGGGCGTAGATGATGCCGCGCTGCTCGTCGATCGCGAAATACGACCAGACGTTGGTGCCCGAGCGGTCCTTCCAGCTGTCGCCGGCCCACGTGTCCACGCCGGGCTCGCCCGCCCGCGGCACGGTGTGAAAGGCCCAGAGCATCTTGCCGGTGATGACGTCCCACGCGCGGATGTCGCCGTAGAGCCCTTTGCTCGGCGAGCCTTCGCCGTTGTTGCCGCCGGTGATGATCATGTTCCTGAAGATCGTCGGCGGCGACGCCAGGCTGATGTTGCCGGGCGTGTCGCCCGTAATGCCCTGCCGCAGGTCGACGTACCCGTCAACGCCGAAGCCGGGCACGATCTGGCCGGTGGCCGCATCGAGCGCCATCATCTTGTCGCCCGATCCGGTGACGATGCGCGCGGGATGCGTCGCATCACCCGGCCAATACGACACGCCGCGCCGGCTGGCGACGGCCGGCGCCACGAACTTCCACACCACGGCGCCGGTATCGGCCGCGAGGGCGGCCACGTTCTTGCCGTACGTGATGAACATCACGCCCTTCGCGACAATCGGCACGTTCTGCAGCCCGGGCTGCTCGGTGTCGTACGACCACGCCAGCTGCAGCTGGTTCACGTTGGCCGGCGTGATCTGCTTCAGCGGGGAGAAGCGCTGGCCGCCCAGGTCGTGGAAATACGACGTCCACTCCTGCGCCGACGTGGGCGCGGGAGCCGGCCCCGCTGCCGGACGCTTCGTCTGTGCGGACAGTGCCGTTCCAAGCAGAGCGGCGACCAGGCCGATCCGGAGTAAGTGCTTCATCACGCGTTCCTCGCCTTTCCAGTGTAACCACTGGCGATTTAGAGCACCTTATAGTGCCCTTCGCTTGCGGTCACCACCACGCGGTAACGGTATCGACACGGTAACAGCGGGCGCGCGCCGATGCTCCGCCGGATCGGATACAGACTATCGTCAGTCGGTATGAAGAGGCGTTTGCGGTTTGCGGCGTTCCTGATGCTCACGTTTCTGGCCACCGGCGGGATGACCACGCCGTTGCTGGCGCAGACCAGCAGCGGCGCCCTCACGGGCGTGGTGACCGACCAGAGCGGCGCGCCGCTTCCGGGCGTCCTCGTGACCGCGACATCCGAGGCGACCGGATTCGCGCGATCCGCCACGACCGGAGAGCGCGGCGCGTTTCGCCTGAGCGGGCTGCCGCCGGCGTCCTATGCCGTGACGTTCGTCCTCGACGGCTTCGCGCCGGTCGCGCATCATGCCGTCGTCCTGGCCATCGGCTCCGACGCCACGCTCAACGTCCAGCTCCAGGTCGGATCGGTGCGCGAAGCGGTCACGGTCGTCGCCGGCCACCCGCTCGTCGAGACATCGCAGAAGTCGGTGACGACCACCATCACGTCGACGGAAATCGACGCGCTGCCCGTGGCCGGACGAAAGTTCGTCAATCTCGCCGCGCTCGCGCCGGGCGTGACGAACGATTACGCGAGCGTCACCAGCACGACCGACTCGATCGCGTTTGGCGGCGTCAGCGAGAACTACAAGTCGCTCTGGTTCGAGGGCATCGACATCGGCGACGAATCCACGGGCGGAGGCACAAACCTGTCCGACGCGTCGCGCCTGACCATTCCGCAGGAGGCCGTGCAGGAATTTCAAGTCATGGCCAGCCAGTACTCCGTGGAGTTCGGCCGATCGGCGACGGGCGTGATCAACGTCCTCGGAAAATCGGGGACGAACCAGCGGCGGAGCCGCGTCTACTACTTCCTCCGCGATGATGCGTTCGACAAGCCCAACGCGTTTGCCAGCGGCAAGACGCCGTACCGCCAGCAGATGTTCGGCGGCTCGATCGGCGGTCCGATTCGTAAGGACCGGATTCACTTCTTTGCCACCTACGACGGCCAGAGCCGGCACAACGTGGTGACGTACAAGATTCCGGACTTCGTCCTGCCGATCCTGCCGGCATTCGACCGGCGCACCGAAGCGTCGCAGCCCTCGTCGAGCCACAACGGCTACGGCAAGCTGACCTGGACGCTGTCGCCCAGGCAGTACCTCAGCGTGACCGCGCTCGGGGGGCGGTCGCGGCAGGACCTGGCCGGCACCGGCGGCGCCGTCGCCGCCGACGCGGGCTACACGAACCTTTCCAGGGATCTCTACGTGTCGGCGGCGCTGACCTCCGTCTTCAACAACCGATGGACGCACGTCCTGCGCCTCGCGTGGAGCGACGTCGTGACCAACCGGCCGGCGTCGGGCCCGAGCGGGCCCACCGTCACGTTTCCCAGTTTCACCTACGGCGAGCGCAGCAACTATCCACAGAGCCGGTTTCAGAAGAACGCCATCGTCATGAGCTCGGCCGAGTATCACCGCGAGACCGCGCGGCTGGGCACGCACGACGTCAAGCTCGGCGCCTC
>JAKALV010000387.1 GCA_021824055.1 Acidobacteriota bacterium | reverse complement strand
ACCGACAGGTCGAGATTCACGGCGGCCACGGCAGCGTCAGTCTAGCACCTGGGTGCGCCGTGATCTACGCCACCACACCACCGCGAGGCTGATCACCATCGCCGCCGCCGCGAGCCACAGGAAACCACGGCCGGCATTCTCCTCGATCACGCGCAGCGCGTGCTGGCCATACCAGGAGGCCAGCAGCGCCTCCCCGCCGTATCGCAGCCCGCGGCTGAGCGTGATGGTCAATAGAAATGTCACGGGCGTCACACCGCTGATCCCTGCCAGCAGAATGAAGATCTTCAGGGGCACGGGCGGCGGCGCCAGCGACGGAATGATCAGGGCGAGCAGGCCCACGCGCCGGAACCACTTCAGCCCCCAGTCGACGTGGTGCTGGCGAAACCAGCGACGCAAGTACAACTCGCCGCCCTTTCGCGCCAGCGCATACAGAAGGTAGCAGCCCGCCACCGAGCCGGCCGTCACCAGCAGCGCGTAATACGGCCACCAGTGCGGCGACTTGACCACCTGCAGCACCAGCAGGACGTCAGCGACTTCAGGCAGCGAGAGAAACGAGGAGTCGGCGAACGCCAGCAGCGCAAGGCCCGGACCGCCGAGACCTTGCGCGAACGCCTGAATGATCCCGAGGAGCCGATGCATCAAGATGTGACTGCCATATCATAGCAAGGCTCAATGACGCGTTCTCGCGCGGCCGCGGCTCTCGCCACCTGTGCGCTTAGCGGCGCGATCGCGATCTGGCTGAATCGCGACGCGCCGTTTCTGCTCACCGACGCGACGCCGTGCGCCGGCGCGCTGGAATGGATGGCGTCGGCGACGGCGTCGGCCCGCCCGGACGTTCCGATCGCAGCGGCGCTGATTCTGTGGTCTCGAGTCGCGCTGTTCGCCGCCGCGGCGCTGTCCGCATTCGCCGCCTGGCGATTCACGCAGTCGGCTGTCGCATCCGCGACCGTCGGCATCGTCGTTGCCGCGAGTCCGCTCATGCTGCCGCTGCTCGCGCCGCCGTCGATCGCCGCGCTCGCTGTAGCCGCCGCGGTTTGGGCCGCGGCCGGCGGCACGGGTGTCATCGGCGTTCTCATCGGCCTCTCGGCAGCCAGCGCCATCGCGCCCGGCCTGGCGCTGCCCACCGCGGCGCTCTGCGGTGCCATCGCATGGCGTCGCGCCCGGCCGTGGCTCGCACTGGCCGCCGTCACCACGTGCGTCGCGATCGCCGCCGGCGTCATGCTGGCCGCGCCGCCCTTGCCCGGCCAGATGGCCGCCGCCGAGACACTGCGATGCATGCTGCCTGGTCATGCGAATCCGGACGCCCTGACCGCCGCGCTCGGCGCCGTGTTCAGCAGCACGGGCCCGTTCGCCCTGTCACTTGGTGCCTTCGGGCTCTTCGCATGGCTGTCGGATCACGTTCGCGCCAACGGTCTGCGCCGTTGGGCCGGCGATCGCGCGATGCTCGCGTGGGGATGGCCGGCGGCCGCGTGTCTGTCGGTACTGTTCATTCCGGCTGACCCGATCCGCACCCTTGCGCCCCTGATGGTCGCCTTCTGGCTGTTGCTTGGGCGCGGCGTTGCGGAGATCCTTGCCTGGGGCGGAGCCGGATGGCGTCGACACGCCGCCGCCGGTCTGATCCCGCTGGTCCTGGTCGCGATCAGCATCCAGACCCGGCTGCGCGCGCCACTCGAGATGTTTGAGATGCCGGTGCCCATGGGCCACGATCAACTGACCCGCCGGGACCTTCGCGCGCTGCTCTCAGAGCTGCCGAGCGGCTCCGGACTCGTCGCCGAGGACGCGGTGACCAGCGTTCTGCTCCGCTCGCTCGGCGACAGTCTCCGCCGGGCGACCGTCGCCATCGAGATCGTGCCCGCGTCCGCGGCGGCCGTGGATGCCGCGCGCCGCACCCAGCGTGTCTTCGCGCTCCCGCGCGCTCAGGCCCTGCTGCAGACCAGGGGCGTGCGGATGGCGGACGGGTTGACCCCGGCCGTGCCGGGCGTCGCCGAGGTGGCCGAAGTGCAGCCGTGCATCAACGCGCTTGCCGCGTGGCAGACCGTCACGCTCTCTCACGATGCGACCACGATGGCGCTCGTCTCGGACACTGAGGCCGCGCGCGGACCAATGGCGCTGTACGTGGGCGGCCCCGCGGAAATCGTTGTCAGTCCGAAGGGATGGCCGCACCTGGCGGAACGAGGCTTCTATACGCGCCGCTACGACCAGACCGATCCGGCCGCGCGGCAGGCGCTGGCGGGCGAGGTGGCCGCCGACGAGGCGCCGGCGCAGCATGCCGCCCTCACCGCCGCGCACGTGACGAGGACGGAAGTCTGGCGAGTGCCCAAGGGGCCCCGTGCGCTGGTGATAAGCTTTTCCACGTCCCCGATGGCGGCGCTTATGAAGCAACTGCCGCAGGCGACTGGAACGGTGCGGCTGTGTCCCACATTTCCATTCGCCGTGCGCGCGATGGTGCCGGCGTCAGGATCACTGACACCACGATGAACGTCTGCCCACCGCGCACGCTTTCCCGTTTCTCGATCATCCTTTGGTCGGCGATCGCCGCGATCGCCGCGTCGGGCTGCGGCTCGAGTTCACCGATCGCGCCGACGCCGCCGGGGCTCGCGGTGATTGCGGTTTCACCGTCGAGCGTCACCACGGCCGGCGGCACGGCCGTCACGGTCGCCGGCAGCGGATTCGGCGCCGATACGACCTTGCTGTTCGACGGGGTTCCCGCGACCAACCTCACGCTGACCGGCAGCACGTCGATTTCGGCGACGACACCGGCGCACACGGCTGGAACGGTCAGCGTGGTGGCAATCTCTGGAGGACAGAGCGCCTCGTTCGGTGGCGCGTTCAAGTACGTCGCGCCGTCGGGCGCCAATGCGCCGCCGGTGATCTCATCGATGACGACCACGGGGGGATGGGCCGGCCAGCCCGCGGGCTTTGCCGACATCGC
>JAKALV010000066.1 GCA_021824055.1 Acidobacteriota bacterium | reverse complement strand
CAAAAACCTGTTAGGGCAAAGGGCAAAGGGCAGAGGGCAAAGGCGAGGTTAAAGGGGAAAGGGAAAAGGAGGTCAAAGGAAGCTGACCTCTTGCCTCCTCTTCCCTTAACACTTCTTCCCTTACCTTTGCCCTTTGCCCTCTGCCCTTTGCCCTAACAGGTTTTTTATCGCCCCAAGCGCGCCGACGAGCTCGGTGCGTTCCCGCGCGAAACAGAGTCGGATGTAGCCTTCGCCATTCGAGCCGAAGTCCACGCCCGGAATGCATCCCACGCGGCCCTGCTTGATCAGGTACTCGGTCATGGCCCACGACAGCGACGCCTGCGCGCCGGCCATCGGGGATTTCCAGTTCGGATCGATCTTGACGAACGCGTAGAACGCCCCGGCCGGCAGCGCGCCGCTCAACACGCCGTTGGCGTTGGCGGCGATACCGTCGAGGAACAACTGACGGCGCGCGAAGAGCTCGGTCCGGAACTGCTGCACGAAATCCTGCGGGCCTTCGAGCGCGCCGATGCCGCCGAACTGCACGATCGACGAGATGTTCGACGCGGTATACAGCAGCATCTTGTGCGCGCGCATGCGCACCGTCTTGTCCTTGATCGCCAGGTACCCGAGGCGCAGCCCCGTCATCGCGTAGGTCTTGCTGAACGTGTGCAGCGGAATCGTGCGGTCGTACATGCCTGGCAGCGAGCCGATGCTGAAATGCTCGCCGTCCCACTGCAGGTCTTCGTACGCTTCGTCGGCGAGCACCCAGAGATTCTTCTCCACCGCGATCGCCGCGATGGCTTCGAGATCGGCGCGCGTCAGCACGCCGCCCGTGGGGTTGGACGGGGTGTTGATCACGATCGCCTTGGTGCGGCTGGTGACCTTCGAACGCATCTCGGCGATGTCAGGCCGCCAGGCGCGTTCGGCATGCAACGTGTACGGCACCGGCACGCCATGCGACGTCATCACGATGCTCATCGTCGGCGGCCAGCACGGGTTGGGCACGAGCACTTCGTCGCCGGGCTCGAGCACGGCCTGGCACGCGAGGAACTGCGCGTGGATGCCGCCCGTGGTCACCATGATTTCTTCCGGACCGTTCACGGGCAGGTGGTTCTGGCGGCGCAATTTCTCAGCCAGCAGTTCGAGCAGTCGCGGCACGCCGTTGGTGGGCAGATAATGCGTGCGGTTGTCGTGCACCGCTTTGAGCAGGGCCTCCTTCACCGACGGCGGCGCGTCGAAGCTGACGTCTCCCTGATCGAGCCGGAACGGCTTGTCGACCGTGTACATCATGTCGCGGATGCGGATGATGCCGGAGATCGGAACGGAGTCGAGAAACGCTGCCATAACTGTGGATGATACTTGCTAACGTAGGAACTATGAACCACCCCAAAGTCGCGAAGACCGATCACGACGTGCTGGAGGTGATCCGCGCCCGCTGGAGTCCGCGCGCGTTCGACATCACGCGGCCCGTGAGCCGCGACGCGCAGATGCGGCTGTTCGAAGCGGCGCGTTGGGCGCCGTCATCCGCCAACGAACAACCGTGGCAGTTCATCGTCGGCGACCGGTTCACCAATCCCGACGCGTTCGCGTCAATGCTCGGCGCCGTCGACGAGAGCAATCAGAGCTGGGCGCAGTACGCGCCGGTGCTCGTGCTGGCGGCGGCGCGGCCCGACAGCGAGAAATACGGCCAACTCAATCGCTTCGCCTGGTACGACACCGGGCAGGCCATCATGCTGATCACGCTGCAGGCCACCGACATGGGGCTGGGGTTGCGCCAGATGGCGGGCTTCGATCACGACAAGGCGCGCCTCGCCTGCAAACTGACGCCGCCGTTCGAGCCGGTGGTGATGATGGCGCTCGGGTACCCCGGCGAGCCCGAGGTGCTGGCCAACGAGCGGCATCGCGCATCTGAAGGCAAACCACGCACGCGCCGGCCGATCGCCGACTTCGTGCGCTGGCTGGGCGTCGTGGTGCTGGGCGCCGCGATGGTGGCCGGCGCGCCCGCCGTGCGCGCCGCCGGGCCCGGCGTTGCGGTTCCCACCGATGGATACAAGGTGGTCCACGCGTATCCGCACGACCGGACCGCCTTCACGCAAGGGCTGATCTACCGCGACGGCGTGTTCTATGAGAGCACCGGTCTCAATGGACAATCGAGCGTGCGCAAGGTCGACGTCGCGACCGGAAGAGTGCTGCAGAACGTGCCGGTGGACGCGAAATACTTCGCCGAGGGTCTGACCGACTGGAACGGCTCGCTGCTGCAGCTCACGTGGCGGGACGGCGTGGGGTTCGTCTACGACCGCGCCACGCTCGGTTTCCGCCGCACATTCCGCTACTCCGGCGAAGGCTGGGGACTGACGCACGACGCCAAACGCCTGATCCTGAGCGACGGCCAGCCCGCCGGCGCGCTGCGTTTTCTGGATCCGGTGACCTTCGCCGAAACGGGCCGCGTGATCGTGAAGGATCAGGGCGTTCCGGTCGCGGACCTCAACGAACTGGAGTACGTCAACGGCGAGGTCTACGCGAACATCTGGCAGACCGACCGCATCGCCCGCATCAACCCGGCGACGGGTGACGTCGTCGGCTGGATCGATCTCTCGGGGCTGCTGAAACCGGCCGAGCGCACGAACGCCGGCGCCGTGCCGAACGGCATCGCGTACGACGCGGCCACGCACCGCCTGTTCGTGACGGGGAAGCTCTGGCCGAACGTGTTCGAAATTACACTCGCGCCAAGACCGCCGCGAGCGTCTGGCGCGCCTTTCTGACGGGCAGGTTCGACACGTAGACGTGCTTCACGCCGGCGGCGCGCAGCGACCGGATCGTGGCCGCGCAGACCTCTTCCGGCGTAGCTCCGGCGGCAAATTCTTTCGTCAGGCCTTCAGCCGGCACCGGCAGGAACTGGCGCAGGATCTCGAGCGTCTTCGCGTTGGCGCTGCGGTAGTAGAACACGCCGAACACGCCGGGCATTGTCACGCCGCGCTTCGCGGCCGCGTCCAGAAACGCGTCGACGTTCGCGCGATGATGGTGCGACACGACCTGCGTGAGAAAGAACTCCGCGGAAAAGCGCGCGTCGGCCAGGAAACGCGCCTGCGCTTCCGCGTCCGTATGCGGATTCGCCCAGCCGCCCAGCGTCAATTGCGGCACGTGCGCGTGGATGGCCTCGCGCAACTGCCACGCGTGCTCCACGCAGCGCGGCGCGCCAAGGGACTTGTCGCCGCCCAGCACGACCAGCGACGAGAACCCTTCGTGCCAGGCGCGCTCGGCGTAGTTCAGGCAGAAATCCAGCGAGTGCTTCGACGTGAGAAACGGCACCACGCGGTCCCGTGGCACGTCGGTGCCGAGGTTGATGACGAGATGCCGCAGGTTGTTCTCTTCGCGCGCCCCGACGGCGCTGTCGGTGAGAAAGACCGGCATGCCGTCGCGCACGAGTCCGGTGACGCTGTGGTACGTGTCGATCCACGCGTCCATGCCCGCCGCCGCATTGAGCTCCGCCATCGGCGGCCGGAGCTCAACGGAGACGATGCCGGGGGATGATCCAAGCGTGGACAGTAACGACACGGGATAAGTCTACCTGTTAGGGCAGAGGGCAAAGGGCAGAGGGCAAAGGTAAAGGGAATAGGCAAGAGGGAAAAGGTTTGCCCTCTGCCCTTTGCCCTAACATGTTGTCCCCATGGCCACCGCCCTTCGTACTCTTCAGCTGTTCCCGTTCGTGTCGCTCGCGCCGCATCCGACGCCCATCGACGAGTTGTCGCGCCTGCGCGCCGCGCTCGGGCCGGACTGCCCCCGGCTCCTGATGAAGCGCGACGACCTGCTGTCGTTCGGCCAGGGCGGCAACAAGGTCAGAAAGATGCAGACCGTGGCCGCCGAGGCGCGGAAGGCCGGCGCCGACATGCTGATCACCTGCGGCGGCGTGCAGTCGAATCACGCGCGCGTGACGGCCGCCACGGGCGCCGTGCTCGGGATGCGCGTGGTCCTCGTCGCCAACGGCGCGAAACCCGCCACGCTCACCGGCAACGCGCGGCTCGATGCGCTCTTCGGCGCAAAGGTGCGGTACGTGCCGTCGCGCGAGGACCGCAACACGATGATGGCAACTGTGGCCGACGAAGCGCGGGCGCAGGGCCGCCGGCCGTTCATCGTGTCGCTCGGCGCGTCCACGCCCACCGGCGCGCTCGGCTTTGCGCGCGGCGTCGAAGAGCTTGTGGCCTCGCCTCATCGCCCCACGGCCATCATCCACGCCACCTCGTCCGGCGGCACGCAGGCCGGCCTGATCATCGGCTGCGCGCTCTTTGGCGTGAAGACCCGGATCATCGGGATCAGCGCGGATGATCCCTCGGCCTCGCTCAGCGCCACGATTGCTGAGCTGCTCGGCGGCGCGGCGCTGACGCTCGGCGCCCAGCCGTCGACATTGGGCGCGGACGCGGCCCTCGAAGTGGACGACACGTTCGTCGGGGGCGGCTACGGCGTGCCGACGCCTGAGTCGACCGACGCGTTGCAGCTGGTCGCGCGTACCGAAGGCATCGTGCTAGATCCGGTCTATACGGCGAAAGCCATGGCCGGGCTGCTGGCGCGCGCCCGCGGCGGCGAGTGGCGCCGCGATGACACCGTGCTCTTCTGGCACACGGGCGGCGTGCCCGGGTACTTCGCCTAGAATTGAACGATGTCCCTCACGTTGACGAGCTTTGGAGCCGCAAGAACCGTCACCGGCTCCAAACACCTGCTGGATGTCGGCGGCCACAAGATCCTGGTGGACTGCGGCCAGTTCCAGGGCCTGAAGGAACTGCGCGAGCGCAACTGGCAGCCGCTGCCGATGCGTGTCGAAGCCGTCATTCTCACGCATGCGCATCTGGACCACTGCGGCCTGCTGCCGCGGCTCGTGCAGCAGGGGTTTCGCGGCCGCATCTTCTGCACGCAGGCCACCGCCGAGTTGTCGAAGATCGTCATGGCCGATGCCGGACGCCTGCAGGAAGAAGACGCGGAGCGCGCGAACCGCAAGGGCTACACGCGGCACAAGCCCGCGTTGGCGCTCTTCACCGAAGACGATGCGGCGCGCGCGGCCACGCTGTTCCAGCCGGTCGGCTACGAGCGGCCGGTGCCGGTTGCGCCGGGTGTGACCGTCGAGTTTCTGAACGCGGGTCATCTGCTCGGCTCATCCTTCGCGCGCGTCCACATCGCCGGCGGTGACAAGACCATCCTGTTCGGCGGCGATCTCGGACGCTACGGCCGGCCGGTGCTGCCGGATCCCACGGCCGTCGAAGCCGCCGACGTGCTCCTGCTCGAGTCGACCTACGGCGATCGCCTCCACGACGCCGATGACGACGCGGCGAAGCTGGCGGAGGTGATCACGGCGACCGTCGAACGCAAGGGCAAGGTGATCATTCCGTCGTTCGCGCTCGGCCGCGTGGAGGAACTTCTGTATTGGATCGGCCTGCTCGAGTCACAGAAGCGTATTCCCGAGTTGCCGGTGTACGTGGACAGCCCCATGGCGCGCGAGGTGCTGCGGGAATACCGCACGCGTCTCAACGAGCTGGATCCGGAAATCACGCACATGGCGGCCGCGAACGGCGCGCACGTCCGCCGCGAACGGGACGTCATGGCCTTTTCCACGGCGCGGCTGCGTGTGGTGGCGTCGCCGAAGGAATCGCAGGCCGTGCAGGAATCGAACGCCCCGATGATCGTGATCTCGGCCAGCGGCATGGCGACCGGCGGCCGCGTGCTGCACCACCTGCGGCGCACGCTGCCCGATGAGCGCAACACGATTCTCTTCGTGGGTTATCAGAGCGTGGGCACCCGCGGCCGGCAGATTCGCGACGGCGCGAAGTTCACGCGCATGCACGGCGAAGACGTGCCGATCCGCGCGCACGTGGCGTCGTTCGACTCGATGTCGGCGCACGCGGACGCCAACGAGATCATGCGCTGGCTCGGCCATTTCAAGACGCCGCCGCAACTGACCTGCCTCGTGCACGGCGAACCCGTGCCGATGGACACGCTGAAAGCGCGCATCGAGCGCGAGTTGTCATGGACCGTCAAGACTCCCACGCAGGGCGAAAGAATCACGCTGTGACCGATCGGAAATATCTCCTCGAGCAGGTCGACGATGCCGCCGTGGTGCAGCTGTACGCGGACGGCTTTTCCGCGTTGTCCGGGCGCGACAAGATCCTGATCTGGCATCTGTATCAGGCCGCGCTGTCGGGCCGCGATATCTACTACGACCAGCGGTACCGCCATTCCCTCGTCATGCGGCAACTGCTGGAGCAGATCCTCACGCATGCGGCCGGCGTGGCCCCCGCGACGCTTGCAGAGATCCGCCGCTACACCAAGTTGTTCTGGATCAACTCGGGGCCGTACCACAACCTCACGGCGCGCAAGTTCGTGCTCAAGTGCACCTTCGAGGAATTCCGCGCGGCCGCCCACGCCGCGGCGAACGCCGGCGCGCGCTTCCCGATGTACGGCATCGAAACGGTCGATCAACTCCTCGAGCGGCTCCGGCCGGCGCTCTTCGACGCCGCCAGCGAGCCGATGGTCACCTGCAAGACGCCGGGGCCGGGCCGCGATATTCTCGAGGCCAGCGCCAACAATCTCTACAGCGGCGTCACCAGCGCGGACCTGAACGGGTTCACGGAGCAGTACGGCCTGAACTCGCGGCTCGTCAAGACCGGCGACACGCTCGTTGAGGAGGTCTACTGCGTCGGCGGCCGCTACGACGCTGAGATCACGAACATCGTCCGGCATCTGACCGACGCCCTGCCGTTCGCGCCGGCCGCGACCCGGATGGCGCTCGAGGCCCTGATCCGCTGGTACACGACGGGCGAGGATGCGGATCGAACGGCGTACGACATTGCCTGGCTGGCCGACAAGGACTCGGTGGTCGACACCATCAACGGTTTCATCGAGGTGTACCTCGACGCGCGCGGCATCAAGGGCGCATGGGAAGCGCTCGTGTACTTCGTCAACGTCGAAAAGACCAAGGGCATCGAGAAGCTGGCCGAGTCCGCCGCGTGGTTCGAAGCGCGCATGCCGTGGGATCCGCAGTGGCGCCGCAAGGACGTGAAAGGCGTCACCGCCCGCGCGATCGACGTCGTGGTCGAAGCGGGCGATTCCGGGCCCGTGACGCCGATCGGCATCAACCTGCCGAACGACCAGAGCATCCGCGAAGGACACGGCAGCAAGTCCGTGTCTCTGGCGAACATCAACGAGGCGTACGACAAGTCCCTGCCGACGTCGTACCGGCGCGAGTTCGCGTGGTCCGATGACGAGGTGGCGCGCGCGGAAACCTGGGGCGTGGTGGCCGGCGAAGTGACCACCGCCATTCATGAAGTGCTGGGGCACGGCTCCGGCCGCGTGGCCGATCACCTGAACGGCCAGCCGCAGCTGGCGCTGAAAGAGCAGTACTCCGCGCTCGAAGAATCGCGCGCGGACCTGGTGGCGCTGTATTTTGTCGGCGAGCCCAAGGTCGCCGAGTGCGGACTGCTGCCGGCTGAACACCAGGCCGAGATCGTCCAGACCGAATACGAAGCCTACGCGCGCAACGCACTCGTGCAGTTGCGCCGCATCCGCGAAGGCTCGCAGATCGAAGAAGACCACATGCGCAATCGCCAGGCGATCGTGCACTGGCTGATGGCGCACACCAAGGCCATCGAGGTCCGCAAGCGCGACGGGAAGACCTACTACGTGATGGTGGACGCCAACGCGTTTCACGACGGCGTCGGCCGGATGCTGGCGGAAGTGCAGCGCATCAAGAGCGAAGGCGACTACGCCGCCGCGGTGACGCTGTTCGAGACCTACGGCATTCACTTCGATCCGGCGCTGCGCGACGAAGTCGTCGCCCGCGTGGACAAACTGAACCTCCCGTCCTACACGGGCTTCGTGCAGCCCAGGCTCACGCCGGTCGCGGACATAGACGGCAACATCATCGACGTCGAGATCAGCTACCCGCAGGATCTCGAAACGCAGATGCTCGAGTACTCCAAGAACTACTAACCGTGAAGCACGTGAAGAACGTGAAGAATGTGCTTCACGTTCTTCACGTCCTTTACGGTTAATGCTCTTAGAATCACGGGATGCGACGTCAGATCCTTGCCCGCGTCATCGTGCTTGCCGCGCTCGCGTCCGCTTCGCCCGGCGCGCAGACCACCACCGACGCGTCCAGTAGTAATGATGAGCTCGCCGCGCGTGTTCGCGCGGAGCTGGCCGCCGCGCGCACGCTGCCGCCCGCGCTCGATCGGGCTGTCACGCCGGTCATCGACCGCCTCTGGGACGCGTTCGATCGGGACGCCGCAATGGGCCAGGTCCGGTTCATGGATCAATATTGGCGGCTCGCCGGCAACGAGGGTTTCGACAAATCGATCGACCGCGTGAAGGCGCGGCTCGTGGCCGCCGGATTCCGGGAACTGCCCGCGCGACCGACGTCGCCGATCACCGCGCCGTCGCTCTGGATCGAGCCGGCGCCGACACCGAGCCTCGGCTGGGATCAATCCATCGCCACCCTCGCCATCGTCCGCGACGGCCAGCCCGAGCAGGTGGTGTTGTCGCGCGAAAAGGAGCGGCTCGCGCTGGCGATCAACTCGTTCTCCACCGCGCCGGGCGGCGTGATAGCGCCGCTGATCGATGTCGGCGGCGGCGGATCGGCGAACGACTATGGCAACAAAGATGTGAAAGGCGCGGTCGTGATCGGCACGGCCGGCACCGGCCAGCTGTTCACGCAGGCGGTGGTCAATCGCGGCGCGCTCGGCGTGGTGTCCATGGCCAAAGTGCCGGCCTATCTCGACCAGAGCCCGGATCTGTTGCAGTGGGGCAGCATCGCGTACGACGAAGCGCACAAGAGTTTCGGCTTCCGCGCCACGCCACGCGCGGCGGAGGCGCTGAAGGCCGCCGCAGCGGCGTCAGCGCGCGTGCGCGTGGAGATCGCCACGTCGTTCGCGCGCAAGCCCGAGCGCACGCTCGCGGCGGAAATTCCCGGCGCGACCGTGCCCGGCGAGCGCATCGTCATCGCGGCGCACGTGCAGGAGCCCGGCGCCAACGACAACGCGAGCGG
The DNA here is from genome assembly GCA_021824055.1 of Acidobacteriota bacterium. Taxonomy (GTDB): domain Bacteria; phylum Acidobacteriota; class Vicinamibacteria; order Vicinamibacterales; family SCN-69-37; genus SCUN01. The sequence goes on along the minus strand of JAKALV010000066.1, from coordinate 4,040 downwards.
CGCGGCCACCAACATGGAACTGGCGCGCGCGCTGGTCACCAGCGTGCTGTCAACGCGCATTCCGGCTCCCGCGCGCACGATCACGTTTCTCTGGGTGAACGAAATCACCGGCAGCCGCCGATGGCTCGCCGAACATGCCGATCAGAAAGCCGGCGTGCGTTACATGTTCTCCATGGACATGACCGGCGAAGACATCACCCAGACCGGTGGTCACTTCCTCGTCGAGCGGTTTCCCGATCCAGGCGCCGTGTGGCAGCGTCCGTGGGATCCACACACCGAATGGGGCGCAGGCCGCGTGAACGCGAGCACGCTCAAGGGCGACCTGATCAACGACCTTCACATGGCGATCTGCGAGCGCGTGGCCGCCAAGAGCCTCGCCAGCGTGAAGCGGCCGTGGGATGTTCGCAGCAACCCCTACGAGGGCGGCAGCGATCACACGGAGTTCGGCAACGCCGGCGTGCCCGCGGTGCTCGATTGGCATTTCACCGACCGCTTCTATCACACCAATCGCGACACGTCGGAAAAGACGAGCCCCGATGAGATGCGCAACGTCGGCACGGCGGTGGCGGCCAGCGCGTGGCTGATGGCGAGCGCGGACGCGCAAGTGGGCGCCGCGGTGCGCGAACTCATCACCAGGGCCGGCGATGCGCGCGTGGCGGTGGAAACGCGCGAAGGCGCGATCGCGCGGCCCGGCGTGAAGCCCGAGGAGAACGCGACGATCGTGGCCGCGTGGCGCAAGTGGTACGACGAAGCCATCGCGAGCGTCGGCCGGCTGATCGTGACGCCACCGGCGAAAGAACCGGCGGTGCAGGACAGCGGTCAGGTTGCCGACCGTCCGGACTCTGGACTCAGGACGCCGGACTCTGGACTCGATCAGACATCGCGTTGTGACCAGGTCACCATGGGCCCGATCCCCGTCACCGCAGTGAACGTGCTGTGGGCTGCCGACGATCGATTGTTCTGTCCGTGCGCGTCGCACGCCGAATCGCACAAGGAGATGCGCGAGCGCCAGCTGTTGTTCGAAACCGCGCCGCGCTCGCCGAACGTGCTCGTCCGCCGCGCGGCGGCGCTGGCGCTGGGCCGCCTGGAATCCGCGACCACGATTTCCACGCTCCTGGCCATGCTCAAGGACCCCCAAGCCGAGGTGCGCGCCGAAGCGGCCAACGCGCTCGCGCAATCCGTGAAGAGCGGCACGCCCGAAGTTGCGGCGGTCTGGTCGGCGATGAAAGACCGTTTGATGGCACCGGTGCCCACCGACGACACCACCGCTGCGGCGCTCCTCGAATCGATCGGCCGGTTGCCGCTGACGGCCGTTGCGGCAAACGCGATCGGGGGACTTCTGATCGATTGCACGATCGACGTCACTTGTCCGCCCTCCACGCCCGGCGCAGCCATCGACTTCCGCGTGCCCAGCGGGCGGCTCACGGGCGCCGTCAAAGGGCTCGAAGCCCTGACGCGCAAGACGCCGAAGGTTGATCTCGGCGCGAACGGCCTGATCACCTTGCGACGTCTGGCGATTCACGGCCGGCAGGACGTTGCGCGTGCTCCGGGCGCGTTCGCCCGCCTCCGCCGGCTCAGCGTGCAGACGCTCATGAACGTCGGCGATCAGGACAAGGACACCATCCTCAAGGCGACGGCCGACGGCGACTGGCAGGTGCGGCGCCTTGGGACAATGATGCTGGGCGGACTGGCGATGGAGGGTCCGGACGCCGACGATCGCGTGGTGGCGGAACTGGACCAGAAACTGAAGGACCGGGCGTTTCAGGTGCGAATCGAGGCGGTGAAGGTGGCCGCGCGGGTCGCCGGACGCACCGGTGACTGCCGTGTCCTGCTCAACGCGACACACGACCAGTCGCCCGCCGTCATGATGCAGGCCCTCGACGGCCTCGCGCCGGCCTGCACGGACACGGCGCCCATCCTGGAGCGGTTGCGCCTCGTTGCCGGAGGGTTGGGGAACTCGTCCTCCGCGCTCCCGTGGCAGGTCGGTGCGCGCGCGCTCATGGCGCTCGCCAAGTTGGCGCCGGCCGAGGCCGCGGCGTATGTCACCAGGCGCGACGTGCTCGCGAGCCGGACGTGGCAAGTGCGCGCGGCGGTGGCCACGGCGGCCGGTCGGGTGAAGAACGAAGACGCCCTGCTGGCGCTCGCGAAGGACACGGTGCCGAACGTGCGCGTGGCGGCGCTGGATGGCCTGCGCGCCATGGGCAGCACACATCTTCTTCATGCCGAGGCGCTCGACGCGCTCGCGAGCGACGACTTTCAGTTGGTTCGAACCGCGGCGATCTCGCTCAAGGGCGCGCCGAAGAATGACGACACGGCGATGGCGCTCCTCAACGCCCTGAAGCGGCTGTCGGACCAGGGCAAGGACACCTCGCGGGATCCGCGCCTGGCGCTGTTCGAGCGGCTCACAGAGCAGCAGCCGGTGGCGCGGCTGCCTCTCATCAAAGCGCATCTTATGGATTTCGACCCGGAGGTCGCCGACGCCGCCCAGATCCTATGCGAACGGCTCGTGCCCGGTGCCGTGTTTCCGGCAGAACCGCACCTTCGGGCGCCTGCCCAGGCCTCGCGCGAAGCGCTGGCAACCCTGCCTCGAACCGCCACCATCGTCATGCGGAACGGTGATCGCATCGAGCTGCAATTGCTGACGGCCGAGGCGCCCATGACGATCGCCCGGTTCGCCTCGCTCGCGCGCGCCGGCTACTACAACAACCTCACGTTCCACCGCATCGTCCCCAATTTCGTCATTCAGGGCGGCAGCCCGGGGGCCAGCGAGTACGTGGGGGATGCCCGGTACATGCGCGACGAACTGGGCCGCGCCCCGCATCTTCGTGGGGCCGTGGGCTTGTCCACGCGCGGCCGCGACACCGGCGATGCCCAGATTTTCATCGATCTGGTCGATCTGCCGCGTCTCGACCACGACTACACCGTGTTTGCCACTGTCACGGCCGGGATGGGTGCCGTGGACCGGGTCCTTGAGGGCGCGACGATCGCGAACGTCGAAATCCGATAAGGTCAAGTAATAATAAGTAATAACAACACAATTGTTTTGTTCTTGCAGTCCTTGACTGGCTACCAACGGGCCGAAGATACTCCGCGAGAACATCGTTAACTCGTGTCTCCAGGAGAACGGTTCGTCCCTGTTCACCAATATCTGGTCACAGGGACAGCCGCGGAGAGGACAAACAAAACAAATGACCCGTCGTTTGGTATTTATCGTCATGGCAACCGCCCTGCTGGCGCTTGCCGCCGTACCCGCCTTTGCTCAAGGCGGATCCACGTCCTCGTCGATTTCGGGGACGGTCGTCGACGCTTCCGGTGGCGCAATTCCGGGAGCGAGCATTGAAGCCAAGAATGCGGCCATGGGCACCGTCTTCACCGCGGTGACCTCGTCGAACGGCTCGTTCAATATTCCGGCCGTTCCGGCCGGCACGTACACGGTGACCGTCAAGCTGGACGGTTTCAAGACCGCGGTATTCAACGGTGTCACGGTTTCCGCCGTGTCCCCGGCCAGTATCACGGCCAAGTTGGAAGTCGGCGGCGTGTCCGAGACCGTCACGGTCGAAGGCGCCGCGGCGGTGGTGCAGACGCAGGCCACGTCGGTCACGTCCACCATCAACACCAAGGCGATCGAGTCCCTGCCGCTGACCAGCCGCAACCCGATCGATTTTCTGACCTTCCTGCCGGGCGTCAACGTGGCGTCCACCAACCGCAGCGCCAACGTCAACGGCCTGCCCGGTTCGGCGGTGAACATCACGCTGGACGGTGTGAACATTCAGGACAACACGCTGAAGAGCTCCGACGGTTTCTTCACGATCGTCCAGCCCCGCACCGACGCGATCGAGGAAGTGTCGATCACGGGCGCGGCCGCCGGCGCGGCTGACGGCCAGGGCGCCATCACGGTGAAGTTCGTCACGCGGTCGGGCACGAACACGTACTCGGGCAGCCTCTACGAGTACGTGCGCAACGACAAGTTCAACGAGAACACCTGGTTCAACAAGCGCGACGGCGTGCCGATCACGCCGCTGAAGCAGTATCAGACCGGT
>JAKALV010000386.1 GCA_021824055.1 Acidobacteriota bacterium | reverse complement strand
CGAGCAGGTCGCGATAGAACGTCAGCGAACGCTCGAGGTCGGCAACCCGGAGCTGCACATGCGAAATGGGCGAAGGCATCAGGATCATCCTGTTCAGAACGCGGGTTTCGGCCCAGCCAGCGCCTCGCGGACCTTGTTGAGCAGGTCCTGTCCGGCGAACGGCTTCGGAATGAACTGCGTGCCGGGAGCGAGCACGCCGCGCTGCACGATCGCAGCGTCGGCGAATCCGGACATGTAGAGAACCCGCATCGACGGCTGCTTCGACCGCAGGGCGGCGAACAACGTCGGGCCGTCCATGCCGGGCATGACGACATCGGTCAACAACAGGTCGATGGTGCGGCCCTCGCCCAAGGCCACTGCCGTCTTGGGATCCCTGGCGGAGAGCACGGTGTAGCCGTCCCGCTTGAGGAACGCGACCACAAGCATGAGCACGCCGGGATCATCATCGACGGCGAGCACGGTCCGGGCATCCTGGCGCTCGACGACCGCTGGTGGCCGGACGACGCCCGCTTCCGGCTGCTCCGACGTCTGCGGAAAGTACACGTGGAAGGTCGTCCCTTCGCCCGGTTGACTCTTCACCGCGATCGTTCCGCCGCTCTGTTTGACGATGCCGAAGACGGTGGCGAGGCCCATGCCGGTGCCTTTGCCGACGGCCTTCGTCGTGAAGAACGGCTCGAAGATCCGCCGCTGGGTCTCCGGCGTCATGCCCGTTCCGGTGTCGTGGACCGACAACCGCACGTACGGTCCGGCCGCCGCCGCATTCGCGCGAGCGGCTTCCGCCTCGTCGAGAACGACGTTCGACGTCTCGATGGTGAGCGTGCCCCCCTGCTCCATGGCGTCGGCGGCGTTGATGGCCAGATTGACGAGAATCTGTTCGACCTGACCGGGATCCGCCTTGACGCGCGCCAGGCCCCGATCGAGCTTCAGCTCGAGCCGGACATGTTCGCCCACGACGCGGGCCAGCATGCGGCCGATGCCCTCGATGATGTCGTTCACGCTGAGGACGACGGGCCGCAGGATTTGTTTCCGGCTGAAGGCCAGAAGCTGGCGCGTCAACTGGCTGGCGCGCTCGCCGGCCTTCCGGATCTCCTGCGTGTCCAGCCGCCGCAAATCGCCGGCGTCGAGCGTGTCTTCCAGCATCTGCGCATAGCCGAGGATCGCCGTCAGCAGGTTGTTGAAGTCGTGCGCGAGGCCGCCGGCCAGCTGGCCGACCGCTTCGATCTTCTGCGCCTGACGCAGTTGCTCCTCGAGTTCCTTGCGCTCCGTGATGTCGAGGTCGACGCCCAGCACGCGAACCGGCTGCCCGCCGGCATCGCGCACCACGCGGCCCCGCGTGCGCACCCAGTGCGTCGTGCCATCCCGGCGGATCTCCCGGTACTCGAAGTCGAATCGATCGGCGGACTCGTGTTGCCGCTGGATCTGACGCGCCACCGGCTCGCGATCGTCGGGGTGGACGGTCATCAGAAAGTCCTCGAGCGTATGGGGACTGGACGTGCCCGAGAGGGTGATCACATTTGTGGAGAGATCGTGCACCCATGCGGCCGCCTGCGCCGCTTCGAGCGCGAGGTTCATGCGCTCCTCCGATTGCCGCAGCCACTCGGCCGAGCGTTTGAGGTCGGTGATGTCACGTGCAATGGCCGAGATGAAGGCGACCCTTCCGTCGGCGTCGGTGTGCACCACCGACACCTGCGACACGGGGATGACGCGGCCGGTGCGCGACACGTATTCGGTTTCTCCGGTCCACGAGCCGTCCCGCGCGGCGGCCGGGATCGCCACGGTCTCAAAGAACTCGCGGAATCCCGCCGGCCGGAACTCGTAGAGCGACGCGACCGCTTCGTCCGGTCCAATGCCGAGCGCGCGTCGCGCGGCGCGATTCACGAAGAGCGGCGGGCCCTCCATCCGGCCGATCGTGACGAAATCAGGAGTGGCTTCGAGAATCGCCGCGAGCCGCCGCTCCTGGGCGTAGGCCCGCTCGCGCTCGCTCAGCACGGCCGAGGCAAACAGGCCGGTCAGGCTGACCGTCGCGAGAAAGACATAGATGCGAAGGGCCTGGCCTGCGGCGCTATCGCCGGTGCCCGCAAACGCGCCGTGGCCGTGCGCGGCGTGCCAGATGGTTACGGCGCCAATCACCAGCGACGCGGCCGACGCGCCGAAGACGCGGAAGCGGATCACGGCCACGAACAGCAGTGGCAGCAGCACGTACGGCTCGGTCACGCCTTCAAGCGGCGCGCGACCGAGCACCAGATCGGCGACGATCAACAACGCGATCAGCGCGACACCGCCTTCGACCAGCGTCCGGCGGGCGATGGCCTCGCGCGCCCTCACCACGGTCCCCAGGCCCACTACGAACGGCGTGACGAGCAGCATGCCGAGTCCATCGCCGATCCACCACGCAAGCCACGCCGTCAGGGCCGACATGCGCGATCCGTGGACGAGCGCGGCCGTACCGACGAGCGCCGTGACGGCATTGCTCGCCACGGCGGCGCCAAGCACGAGCACCGCCGTTTGCCGCAACGTGGTGAGCGTGACCGGTCGTCCAGCCAGCCGAATCACCACCCACGCGGCCAGCCAGGATTCGAGGCCGTTGGCTGCGCTGGCTTCGATCCCGGCAATCACCGTTGCGCCGCTCAGAACGTCCGAGACCACGTTGCCGAGGGCGCCGCCGATCAGAAGATATTTCCAGTCTCGCGGCTCGGAGAGGAGCAGGCACCCCAGGAGGAACCCGCCGGCCGGCCACACGACCACGATCCCGCTCGGCTGGACCGTGTACCAGTGTCCGAGTTCGGCACATGCGAAGTACCCGAGCGCACCGAGGACCAGAAGGGCGGGGCCGCGGAACTTTCCCGAGGGGAGCCGGGCCCGCCACGTTGCGCGAGGGTCGATGGAGGTCATGGGGCCGGGGCCGAAGGCCGCATCATACTGCGGCCAAGGTCAACCACACACCCTGCTTTACG
>JAKALV010000385.1 GCA_021824055.1 Acidobacteriota bacterium | reverse complement strand
GAGGCAGAGCCTCCAGCTTCGCGATTGCCGCCGTGAGAGTGCGCGTCATAGGGCCAGTATACCCAAGCCCGGCAGGCGGCCGAACATCGCGTTGCACCAGACGGCGGCCGGTGCAATCATGGGCCGCCGCTGGTCAACGCGGCCGTTAGGCCTCCGTTAGGCCGGACCTGAAGGTCCGGCGCTCCATCGAGGTCGTTACGCAATAGCCTAATCCGATTACGGGATGGCGGCTGGCCAGATCCAATAGGCAGCTAACCAGATCGCCGATAACCAGCTGTCCCTACGCGTACTCGACTGAAAAATCCACGCGCCCGACCGACAGCGTGTCGCCGGCCTTCAGCATCGCGCGCTCCACCTTGTCGCCGTTCACGAAGATCCCGTTCGTGCTCTCCAGATCTTCGACGAGCAGTTGCTGCGACGCGTCGGCGGTGAGCCGGCAGTGCAGCCGCGACACGAGCGCGGCGTCCACGATGAACTCGGCCCGCGCGGAACGGCCGATGGTCTTGATGCTGTCGGGCGCCATCCGCAACGTCATCTCGGGGTCGGCGCTCTTCAGGATCCAGCCAGCCATTACCGCATCACCTGCACACTCATCGGCAACACCTATCTCTTCGACATGACCACGTGCAGCCACGCCACCAGGGACGCGGCGACATCGGGAGAAATCGTCTTCACGGTCAGCGACGGATATTCTGCCACCTCTCCGGTCGCCGCCGGCGCCAGCAGATGGTTGATGCCGGGCAGCAGGACCTTCTTCGTGAGCGGCGCCGCCTTGCTCTTGCGCCCGGCCGACAGCGCCTCGAGGCGGTCGGCGTTGGCCGGCGGTATCAGCGTGTCGAGCGACCCCTGCACGATCATCACCGGCTGATTCAGTTTCCTCATGACCGCGGCCGGATCGAACTCGATCCAGCTCTTGAACCACAACGTGTCGGCTGCGCGCTGCAGCTGCGGCGGAATGCCCTCCCAGCCGGTGCCCTTCACGACGGCGTCGAGGATGCGCATCTGCAGCTGGACCTTGGCGCGCTTCTGCTCGGGGGTGTCGGGCGAAAGGTCGAGGGCGTGTTGCTGCTGCGCCAGCGTGATCTCGCGTCCGGTCTGTCCGGGCGTGGCGATCAGCCCGAGCGCCGCCACCTTCTTCCCGGCTCGCCGGCCCGCGATGAGCGCCGAGGCGCCGCCTTCGGCATACCCGACGAGCGCAATCCGCGCCGGATCGATGTCCTTGCGCTTGCGCAGCCAGTCCACCACGCTCAGCGCATCGTCGGCGTAATCCTGCAGCGCGGCCGACTCGGACCGGCCGCCGCTCTGGCCCACGCCGCGCTTGTCGTAGCGCACCACGAAGAATCCCGCCTTCGCGAGCTGTCCGGACAATTGGCCGAAGATCGGAATGCCGGCAACCGTTTCGTCACGGTCGGCCGGACCGTATGAACCGATGAGCACGACGGCCGGCCACCGCTGGCCCGGCGTGGTCGCGGGCGGCGCCGTCGTGGTGGCGGCGAGCGAGAAACCCAGCGCGGGGATGAACACCGGCTTGTCGGCGTCATTCTGGTACGTCGCGTCGCGGGTCATCACGTTCGACAGGTCGTTGCGAAGCACCACGATGCCGGCGGCCGGCACGGCCACGCGGGCGAGCCGGCCCCTCGCGTCGATCGACACATCGATGGTGAGCACGCCGCCGGGGTTCTTCATCGACAAACTGAAATGACGAAGCTCCACCGTGCTGTCCGGCGTCTGGACGCGCTGCGGCGTGATCGTCATCACCGTGCCGGTGATCTCCGCCTGCGGCGCCACGTAGACCGGAATCACCGCGCCGACGCCGCTCGTGGCCAGCCGCGCCGCCATCGCTTCGTAGGCGCCAAAGAAATTGTTGGGCAGCACCACGGTGCGGGCGCTGACCGCGTGCGTGGTCGTGGTCTTCTGTCCGGCCTGCATCAGGTCGTTGGTCGCCGTGGTGGCGGTGAACGTGCTCGTCAGCGTCATCAGCTGGCCCGACGATTGGGCTTCCGCGACGAGCGTCCGCGGCTGCCAGTCCGCGGAGTAGGCGGCTTCAAACCGGCCGATGGTGAAGTTCGCGGGGCCCTCCTGGGCGCCGCGGGACGAGATCAGCCAGCCGTCGGCGGTCCGCGTGAGCGTGACGTATTCCTGGCCCACGCGCTGGCCGCGCACGGAGATGTTGAAGGTGACGGGAACCGGCGCGGCGTCCTGCGCCGTGTGCGCGTTGAGCGTTGTCCCCGCGAGAACCGCGACGATAAGATGACGGAACATCTGCGCCATGAAACCCTATCAGCATACTTCCAACCCCGATCGTACCGGATGGACCGGCTGGATGATCCGAACCGACCGCGGCCGGCTGCGACTGACCGGGGCCGACGCGCTCGGCTTCCTGCAGGCGCTGGTCAGCAACGACGTGGCGGCGCTCGGCGTGGGCGAGGCGTGCGACGCGGTCTACCTGACGCCCCAGGGACGGATGATCACCGACATGCGCGTCTATCGCGGCGATGACGACGTGCTGGTGTCCGTGCCGGCGGAACTCTGCGCCGGTCTGGCGTTGCGGCTCGACGCTCTCGTTTTCGCGGAAGACGTGCAGATCGCAGACGCGTCCCAGTTGATTCACGAGATCACGCTCGTCGGCGCCACGATGGCTCACACGAAGGACATCTTCCTTGACGCCGAGCGTGAGGCCGCCCTCTGCGCGGAGCTTCGCGCCGACGGACTGCCCGAGTTGACCGCGGCTGACGCCGAAGCGATGCGCATCGAAGCGGGCCGCGCGCGCTGGGGCGTGGACATGAACGAAGAGACCATTCCGCTCGAGGCCGGCTTGCTCGAGCGCGCCATCAGCCAGACCAAAGGCTGCTATGTGGGGCAGGAAGTGATCATCCGCGTGTTGCACCGTGGCGGAGGGCGCGTTGCGAAGCGCCTGATGAAGATTTCGTTCGGCCCCGCCCTCGCCGATGTTCCGGCGGCGGGAACGCCGATTAAGATCGAGGGCT
>JAKALV010000384.1 GCA_021824055.1 Acidobacteriota bacterium | reverse complement strand
CTGACCCTGCTCGACCTCGCCGCGGACGATCCCCTGCGGCCGGCGTTCGAGGACATCCAGGAAGCCGGCAAGCGCGCGGCCCGGCTGACCCGGCAGCTGCTGACCTTCAGCCGCAAGCAGATCCCCTCGCCCGCGGTGGTCAGCGTCAGCGAACAGGTTGCGCTTGAAGCGAAGATGCTGCAACGCGTGATCGGCGAGGACATCGAGCTGCGGATCCATGCGCCCGCTGAGCCGGCGGCTGACCACGTGGTTATCGATCCTGGACACCTCGAACAGATTCTGATGAATCTCGCCGTCAACGCCCGCGACGCCATGCCGAATGGCGGCCGGCTCACGATCGAAACGCGCTTGGCGGACCTCGACGACGTGTTTGCCGCGGAGCATCCCGGGACGTCGCCGGGCCCGCACGTCGTGCTCTCGGTGAAGGACACCGGCCATGGAATGACGCCGGAGGTCCGCAGCCGCATCTTCGATCCCTTCTTCACTACTAAGGGCGCGGGCAAAGGCACGGGCCTCGGCCTGGCCACGGTGTACGGTCTCATCCACCAGAGCCGCGGCTGCATCGTCGTGGACAGCGAGCCTGGGCGGGGCGCATCGTTCAGCGTGTTTCTGCCACGGGTCGCCTCGACGCCCCACAGCGATCCCACGCCGGCGCCGGCGATCGTGCGCGGCCGCGAGACGATCCTTCTGGCGGAAGACGAGCCGGCGGCGCGCGAGCTGACGTCGCGTGTGCTGACGATGGCCGGCTACACGGTCGTGGCCGTCGAGAACGGCATCGATGCGATGGCGATGCTCAGCCAGCCCGGATTCAACGTGGAGCTCCTGCTGACCGACGTGATCATGCCGGGGATGAGTGGTCCCGATCTCGCGGTGGAGGTGGCGCGAACCCACCCGCGACTGCCCGTGATCTTCACGTCCGGTTACGCCGACGACCGGCTGACGGCGGCCGCCGTGGCGGATGTCAACCGCTTCATCGCCAAACCGTACACCGTGTTTGATTTGACGTCGAAAGTCCGGCGAGTCCTGGACCAATCGGCAAAGGAACGACAATCAGGCCGCGCGCCGGCTGGAGACACCAACCGCCCCACCTCCGTGTAGGGATCCCATGGCCCCCGTCTCCGCGCTGATTGCAATCACCGCCGCCGCAACGCCGCCTGGCGGTCCGGGACGCGGCCGGATCGTCTACGGCGTTATCTTCGCGAGCCTCGCGATCGCCATCGCCATCGCCATCGAGGCGAACGCCTACTATCGGACGGAAGCCGCGCAGCTCAAGTCAGTGATCGCGACCGAGCTCGACGCGATCGCGAGCCTGAAGGCGAACCAGCTCAACGATTGGCGCGCGGCCCGGCTCGCCGACGGCGTGATTCAATCACGTAACGCCGCGATCGTCCCGTCCATCAGCCGCTTCATAGAGGGCCACGCCGACCGCGACACGACCCGGCGTTTGCAGGAGTGGATCGACAGCTTCGTGAGCGTCGGCCTCTACGACCGGGCGTTTCTGTTCGACGCGCACGGCGTCAGCCGGCTGGCGGCGCCGGCGGCCGGAGGGCCACCTGCGGCGGCAATTTCTCTGGCGGCCACAGAAGCCACTGGCACGGCGCGCGTGTCCTTCGTCGACTTCTATCTGGACGGGTCCAGCCAGGACGTACGCATGGCCATCGTGATCCCGTACCGCAACATGAGCGGCAACAGCCCCGCCGGCGTCCTGGCCCTTCGGATCGATCCGCGCTCGTTTATGCGCCTCGTCGTCGAAACCTGGCCGCGAACGAGCGAGACGGCCGAGGCGTTGCTGGTGCGCCGCGACGGCTCGGACGCCCTCGTGCTGACCAGTCTGAGATTCGCGCCGCAGGCCGCCATGCGCACACGAATTCCCCTGGCCAACCCGGAGGTGCTCTACGTCAAGGCCGTGCTCGGACAGACCGGTTTCGTCGAGGGACTGGACTATCGCGGCATCAGGACGGTGGGAGTCATTCACAAGATCCCGGACTCGCCGTGGTCTCTCGTCGCGCACGTCGACCCGAACGAGTCGGCCGGCATCCTCAGGGCCAAGCTGGTCAGCGTTGTTGGACTGACGGGCATGCTGCTCTTCGGTTTGGGGACGCTGCTGGCCCTGGGATGGCGACGGCAGGGCAGGCAGTTCGAACGGCAGCAGGCGGCATTGACGCGAACGGTCCGCGAGAGCGAGGAGCGCCTTCGCCTCGCGCTGGGCGCGGCCGGCCAGGGACTCTGGGATCTGAACGTCCGAACCGGCGAAACCGTGGTCAGCCCGGAATACGCGACCATGCTTGGCTACGATCCGGCGGAGTTTCACGAGACCTACGACACGTGGCGCGAGCGGCTCCATCCCGACGAGCGCGATGCCGTCGCGGCGCAGTATCAGCAGTATGCCGCCGGACTGCTTCCGGTGAACAAGGTCGAATTTCGCCTGCGCACCAAGGATGGCGGCTGGAAGTGGATTCTCTCGCAAGGGCAGGTGGTTTCGAGAACCGACGATGGGCAACCGCTCCGGATGGTCGGGACACACGTCGACATCACCACCAGGAAGCTCGCGGAAATCCGCGCGGAGCGGCTCGCGCAGCTCTACGCCGCGTTGAGCCGGTGCAACGAGGCGATCGTGCATTCCAGAAACGAGGCCGAGCTGTTCCCGAAAATCTGCGCCGCCGCGGTGGCGTCCGGCGGTCTGGCGATGGCGTGGATTGGACTGGTGGACGCTGAGAGCCATCTGGTCGTGCCCGCGGCTTTCGACGGCCGGGGCAGCGAGTACCTGGCCGGCATCCGCGTCACGGTGGACGCCGGCGATCCCCACGGCGGTGGCCCGACGGGCACCTGCATCCGCGAGAACCGGCCCATCTGGTGCGAGGATTTCGCGCACGACCCACGCACGGAGCCGTGGCACGAGCGGGGCCGGCGCTTTGGATGGGCGGCATCGGCCGCGCTGCCGCTGGTCCGCGGCGGCCGGGTCGTCGGCGCGCTGATGGTCTATGCCTTCTCGGCAGAC
>JAKALV010000383.1 GCA_021824055.1 Acidobacteriota bacterium | reverse complement strand
CGGCGTCGCCGAAAACAGCCGCGCGCCTGGCCTGGCTGATGGTGCGAAAGCGGCTCGCCGGATGACATGCCGGCCGCTCGCAGCCGCAGGGCGTTCGCCCTGCGGCTCGTCGTGCTTCCGTTACTTGATCGCTTTGACGCGCGCCTCGCCGGTGGACTTGCCGGCCTTGCGGTGATGCCGCTCGGCCTCGGCGATGGCCGTCTCGATCCCCTCGGTTGAACCCTCAACCCACACGTTCTTCAGCAGGAACGCCGTGCCGTAGCGGGCGAAGACGATTTCCGTCGCGGACGCCGCTGTCGGGGCCTTCCTGTTCTCCACTTCAAAGAACGCCCGCGCCTGCGTTCCGACGATCTCAAACACCCCGAGATTGTCCGAGTCCGGCGCGATCGTGTAGGTGCCGGCCGGGAGGCTCGTATTGCCCACCGTGAAGGCGAACGTGGTCGTGAACTTCACCGGGCCGGTGATTTGTGCCCGGGCGGGCGCGACGCTCAGAAGCAGCGCGATTCCCGCGAACAGCGCGATGTGACGGATGCGTGGTGTCATGGAGGCTCCTTTGTCACGGCTCTGACACGCCGCGACCGACAGACGACGGCGTGATGATGCGCCCGGAGTCGTGCGAGAAACTGCCTGGAAGGGACAGGCCGCCGGCACGGGTTCAGCGCACCGGCGGCTGTGACTGTTCGATGATCTGGATCCGGACGAGCAGTCGATCCGCGTAATTGAAGGAATCCACGAGCAGCACGCCGAAGACGGCAAGGGCCGCCGCCAGCGCCACCGTCGTCGCCCAATGGTGGGGTCGGAAATGAGACCAGGCGGGCCGAGCCGCCACCAGTCCCAGCAGCGCGGCAATCACCACGATGGCGTCGAAGCTGGCGCGCTGCCAGTAACTGCCTCCCAGATGCACCCACATGCCGAACTCGTCGAAGGTCAGGGCCAGGCCCACGCCGTACAGGGCCGCCACTCGCGTCCGCTTGCGCGCGTCCGGCTGCGCGAACAGCAAGTACGCGCCGACCGCGGAAAGCAGGAAGATGCCGTAGTTGAGATGGTGAACATGCGTGCCGCCGAGATGCAGGTACAGGTCGGGTATCCGTCGGGAAACAATCAGGAACACCAGCGTACGGGCAATCATGAACGTGAACAGGAACGGGACCAGGATGTCGCGCGCGACCGCGGCGGTGTTCGTCGACGTCGTTCGCCGGGCTGTCTCCGAGGTCATCGCGCGATATTAGCGGAGATTGATAAAGTTATCGCCATGCGTCGAGTCCTGTTCTCCGCCATGGTCGCCACCGCGATATCCATTGCCGCCCCGATGGCGGCGCCGAAGCCCGCGGTCACCGCGCCTGCGCCCGTCACATATCGCGTCACGTTCCCCGAACCCGAGCATCACTGGATGCAGGTGGAGATGACGGTGAGCGGTCTCGGCACGAGACCGCTCAGAGCGCGCATGAGCCGCTCGTCGCCGGGCCGCTACGCCGTGCACGAGTTTGCCAAGAACGTGTTTTCCGTCGAGGCGTTCAACGGTAAGGGCGCGCGGTTGACCGCCACGCGTCCCGACGTGGACGTGTGGCAGGTGGCCGGCCACGATGGCACCGTTCGCATTGTCTACAAGATCTTCGGCGATACGCCCGACGGCACGTATATGGGCGTGGACACATCACACGCGCGGATGAACATGCCGGCGGCATTCATGTGGGCGCAGGGCATGGACATGCGCCCGATGAAGGTGACGTTCGTGCCGCCGCAGGGCCTGAACTGGAAGATCGCGACCCAGCTGTACACCACGAGCGATCCGTGGACGTTCACCGCGCCGAATCTGCAGTACTTCATGGACAGCTTCACGGAACTCGCGGACCTGGTGGTCAGCGAGTTCACGGTGCCGAACAGCGACGGTACGCCGGTGAAGATCCGCCTGGCCGCGCACTCCGACGGGTCACAGGCCGACGTGGATGAGTTGGCGAAGCTCGTGCAGCCGCTGGTGCGCGAGCAGATGGCGGTGTACGGCGAGTTTCCCAAGTACGAGCCGGGCGCCTACACGTTCCTGCTCGACTACGTGCCGTGGGGTGACGGCGACGGGATGGAGCATCGCAACAGCACGGCCGTGTCGATGCCGGGCCTGTCGCTGAAGACGCCGCAGGGCCGCGCCCAGGCGCTCGGCACGATTTCACACGAGTACTTCCACAACTGGAACGTGGAACGCATCCGTCCCGCAGGGCTCGAGCCGTTTGATTTCACGCGCGAGAACATCACGTGTTGTTTGTGGCTCGCCGAAGGCTTCACGCAGTACTACGGGCCGCTGCTGCTTCGTCGCGCAGGGCTGTCGCAGCAGGTGCCCGTGGGCGCCGTGGTCCAGGTGATCAACGGCGCGGGCCGTGATGTGCGGTCGGCCGTGCAGATGAGCGAGCACGCGCCGTTTGCGGATGCCGGCGTCGCCAACGACGCCAACGATCGCGCGCGCACGTTTATTTCGTATTACACGTACGGCTCGGCCATCGCGCTCGGCCTGGATCTGTCGCTGCGCGAGATGTCGAACGGCAAGATCACGCTCGACGATTACATGCGCCGGTTGTGGACGACGTTCGGTAAGCCGGGCGGTCCGGCGCCGGGGCTTGTCGGCCATCCGTACACGCTCAGGGACCTGCGTGAACAACTCGCCGCGCTGACCGGCAACAGAAAGTTCGCCGACGACTTCTTCGACAAGTACGTCGAGGGCCGCGACGTGCCCGACTACGCGCATCTGCTCAAACTCGCCGGCTACGATCTGCGACCGGTGTCGCCGGGCCGCGGGTGGGCGGGGAGCGTCCCGGTGCAGACCGTCAACGGCGGGCTGCTCGTCGGCATGGGCAGCGTGCGCGGCAGCGCCACCAAGACGCCCGTGCCGTTTGATTCGCCGTTGTACAAAGCCGGCGTGGATTTCAGCGACACGATCACCTCGATCGATGGTCAGCCGGCCACGATGGACAGTTGGGCGGCGTTGACGGCCAAAGCGCCGGGCACGCAAGTGAAGCTCGGCATCATGC
>JAKALV010000382.1 GCA_021824055.1 Acidobacteriota bacterium | reverse complement strand
CTGATCGCCGCGCTGCTGCTGGGCCGCCTGCTGACCAGCCTGCTCCACGGCGTTCCGGTCACCGACGCGCTGACGCTCGCGGTCACGATCGGCGCGTTCCTCGCGATCACCGCGCTGGCCGGATTCATTCCGGCGCGGCGCGCGAGCAAGATCGATCCGCTGGCGGCGCTCCGAAGCGAGTAGGGCGAAGCAAGAGCCCGGAGGCCTGAAGGCCTCCGGCTACGACGGCGCCATATAGAATGCTTCCGTGGCATCGGACTTCATTCGCGACATCGTCATCGCCGACAACCTGTCGGGCAAGCACGGCGGCCGTGTGGCCACGCGGTTTCCGCCCGAACCGAACGGCTATCTTCACATCGGGCACGCCAAGTCCATCTGCCTGAACTTCGGCATCGCGAACGACTTCGGCGGCACGTGCAACCTGCGGTTCGACGACACGAATCCGGTCACGGAAGACACCGAGTACGTCGAGTCGATTCAGGACGACGTCCGATGGCTGGGGTTCTCGTGGGACGACCGGCTGTTCTACGCGTCCGACTACTTCGAGCGGCTGTACGCGTGCGCGGTCGAGCTGATCCGCAAAAGGCTGGCGTACGTGGACAGCCTCGACGCCGACCAGATGCGCGAGCATCGCGGCACGTTTGCGGTGCCCGGCACGAACAGCCCGTATCGCGAGCGGTCGGTCGCGGAGAATCTGGATCTCTTCGCGCGGATGCGCGCCGGCGAATTCGCCGACGGCGCCCACACGCTGCGGGCGAAGATCGACATGGCGTCGCCGAATCTCAACATGCGCGACCCGGCGCTCTACCGCATCCGCCGCGCGCACCATCACCGGACGGGCGACACGTGGTGCGTCTACCCGATGTACGACTACGCGCATCCGCTGTCCGACGCGTTCGAGCGCATCACGCACTCGATCTGCACGCTCGAGTTCGAGGCGCATCGCCCGCTCTACGACTGGCTGATCGCCCACGTGGACCTGCCGGGCAGGCCGCAGCAGATCGAGTTCGCTCGACTGAACATCACGTACACGGTGCTCAGCAAGCGCAAGCTGCTGCAGCTCGTGAACGAGAAGCATGTCGACGGCTGGGACGACCCGCGCATGCCCACGCTGTCGGGGTTGCGGCGCCGCGGCGTCACGCCGCAGGCGCTGCGCCGCTTCTGCGAAGAGATCGGCGTCGTCAAGCGCGAGACCGTGATCGAGGCGGGGCTGCTCGAGTTCTGCGTGCGCGAGGACCTGAACAAGACGGCGCCGCGCGCGATGGCGGTGCTGCGGCCGTTGAAGGTGGTCCTCGAGAACTACCCCGCCGGGCAGACCGAGGAAATGGACGTCGTCAACAATCCGGAAGACGCGTCGGCCGGCACGCGCAAGGTGCCGTTTTCGCGCGAGCTCTACATCGAGCGGGACGACTTCATGGAAGATCCGCCGAAGAAGTTCTTTCGGCTGGCCCCCGGACGGGAGGTCCGGCTCCGAAATGCCTATCTGGTCACGTGCACGGGCGTGATGAAGAACGCCGCCGGCGTGATCACGGAGTTGCGCTGCACGTACGATCCGGCCACGCGCGGCGGCGACGCGCCCGACGGCCGCAAAGTGAAGGCGACGCTGCATTGGGTGTCGGCGCGGCACGCCGTGGATGCGGAGGTGCGGCTGTACGACCGCCTGTTCTCGGTGGAAAACCCCGGCGCCGGCGACGCGGACTTCCTGGCGCAGATGAACCCGCACTCGCTCGACCGGCTGACGGGCTGCAAGCTCGAGCCCTCCCTCGCCGCGCTGCCGGCCGGCACGCGGTTCCA
The DNA here is from genome assembly GCA_021824055.1 of Acidobacteriota bacterium. Taxonomy (GTDB): domain Bacteria; phylum Acidobacteriota; class Vicinamibacteria; order Vicinamibacterales; family SCN-69-37; genus SCUN01. The sequence goes on along the minus strand of JAKALV010000382.1, from coordinate 1,231 downwards.
GTTCGAGCGCCTGGGCTATTTCTGCGTGGATCCCGACTCGAAACCGGGGGCGCCGGTGTTCAATCGAACGGTGACGCTGAAGGACGCCTGGGTGCGCGCGCAGGAGAAGTAACGGCCCACGGCGCCGGGCCTGCATCGCAGTAATATTGGCGCATGCAGAACTACGCCAATCACCGGAAGACGGTACCTCTGTTTCACTTCGTCGCCGTGCCGATTCTGCTCGCCAACTTCCTCTACGCGAGCTACCACCTGCGCTGGGGCCTCGACCTGCCGCGCGTGATGGCGGCGCTCACGGCCTTCGCGCTCGTGATCATCGCGTTTGCGGCGCGCGTGTTTGCGCTCAAGGTGCAGGACCGCGTGATCCGCCTCGAGATGCGGCTGAAACTACGCGAGCTGCTGCCGGCCGACCGGCACGCCGACATCATGCGCCTCACGCCGAAGCAGTTTGTGGGCCTCCGCTTCGCGAGCGACGCGGAGTTGCCCGTGCTCGTCGCCCAGGTGTTGAAGGACAACATCACCAGCGCCGACGCCATCAAGAAGATGGTCACGGACTGGCAGGCGGATGATCTGAGAGCGTAGTCGCTCGCGACACCTCAGCGAGTAACCTATCGCGAGACGCGCAGGGTGCGAATCAGATTGGCGAACGCCGTCCGGTACTTCGCCTCTTCGTACTGCGGCACAACCGTGACCACGTAGAGCATCGTTCGCGACGCCGACATCGTTGTCGTGATGCGCACGAGTTCGGGGCCGTGCTGATCCTGGTTGATGAGCGAGGTTTCGAGTCCCGCACGGCCGTCGACCGTGACCGCGCGTTGGCCCTGGCTTCGGAGCCGCGGGTTGCCCTGGGCGAATGAGTTGACGAGCTGGTCGGTGGCGTCGCGGAGCGACGTCGCGTCAGTTTGCGCGATGCCGATCTCGGCGCCGTGCGTGAAGCCGCCCTGGGTGTACGCGTTGTCCGGCGCAAACGTCGCGCCGTTCTGCTCGGGCAAGTGGCGCCAGTTGTCCGGCACGCTGACCCGGAACGCGCCCGTGGCGCTGTATGTGCGATAGCGCGTCGACGGGTAGGGTACGTTGTCCCTCGAATCGACGCCCGGGCTGCCGGCGTTGTTCCTCGCCGGCGAATTCGCGGCCGCGCCGGTCGTGGGATACGGCATGGCGCCGAGGCGAACCTGCACGTCTCTGAATTCGCCCGTGTCTCGAACGGCGTTCTGCACATGAAGTGTCCGCGCTT
>JAKALV010000381.1 GCA_021824055.1 Acidobacteriota bacterium | reverse complement strand
TCGCGATCCTCAACGCCAACTATCTGAAGGCGCGCCTCGAGAAGGCGTATCCCGTGCTCTACACCGGCGCCAACGGCCGCGTGGCGCACGAGCTGATCTTCGACCTGCGCCCGTTCAAGGCGCAGTCGGGCATCGACGAGTCGGACGTGGCCAAGCGTCTGATGGACTACGGTTTCCACGCGCCGACCGTCTCATTCCCGGTGCCCGGCACGATGATGGTGGAGCCCACCGAGAGCGAGCCGAAGTCGGAGCTCGATCGCTTCGTGAACGCGATGCTGGCCATCCGGCAGGAAATTCAGGACGTCATCGACGGCAAGGCCGACCGGCTCGACAACGCGCTCAAGAACGCGCCGCACACCGCGCAGGATGTGTGCGCCGACGAGTGGCCGCACAAGTACAGCCGTGAATCGGCCGCTTACCCGGTGCCCGGGCTCCGGCTGCAGAAGTTCTGGCCGGCCGTCGCGCGCATCGACAACCCGTACGGCGACAGGAACCTGTTCTGCTCCTGCCCGCCGATCGAGGCTGAGTAAGATGAAAACCTCTCAACATGGGGGACCATGGGGAAGATCAATAGCTTTCGAAGAGCTCTTTGAAAACTGTCGGGTTGGTTTTCCCCATGGCCCCTCATGTTGAATGTTCTGCCCAGGTCAGGTGTTCGACCGAAACGCTTCTAGCAGTCGTCGCGTCACCGGGCCGGGCGTGCCGCCGCCGATCGGGGTTTCGTCGATCGTGGTCACCGGCGTGATCTCGCGCGTGGTGCTCGTGATGAACGCTTCGTCGGCGGCCAGGGCGCTGGCCGGCGTGAGCGGGGCGCTCGTCGCCGTGATGCCCTCGGCGGCGGCCAGATCCAGCACGAATTGGCGCGTGATGCCGGGCAGCAACCCGGCCGAGAGCGGCGGCGTCAGCAGCTCCCCGTTCTTCACAACAAAAAAGTTCGACTGCGAGCATTCCACGATGAAGCCCGCCTGATTCTGCATGAGCGCCTCGTCGGCGCCTTGCCGGTAGGCCTCCTGCATGGCGAGCGCGTTGTTGAGCAGGTTGTTCGACTTGATCAGCGGATTCAGGGCATGCGGGTGGTTGCGGCGGATGCCGACCATCGAGACCCGGATCCCCTCGGTGTACGTCCGCTCGGGAAACGGCGTCAGCGGCTTGACGATGATGACGAGGGTGGGCGCCGGCGTGGCCTTCAGGTTGTAGCTGAGATCCCCGACGCCGCGCGTCAGCAGAATCCGCACGTACAGCTCGTCGCTGCTGCAGGCCGCCGCCGTCTGGTCCACGGCCTCCCGGAGCGCCGCATCGGTCATCGGCACGGGCAGGGCAATCATCTCGGCGGACCGCCGTAACCGCGCCATGTGCGCGTCGAACAGAAAGGGCTGCCGCGCGTACGTCCGCAGCGTCTCGTAGACGCCCTCGCCATACAGAAAACCGTGATCGAACACCGGGACGGCAGCGTCATCCGCGCTGCCAATCCGCCCGTTCACGTACACCACACCGATCATGCCTGGCCTCGAATCGCGGAACGCCCGTGACGCGCCCTTTCCGCTCCAGAAAGTTGCGCGAGTCTAGCACACGCGATACGCTCCCAATCGCGATGCGAGTGCTCAACACCGCGCAGATGCGCGAAGCGGATCGGCGGACGATTGACGACGTCGGCGTGCCCGCCGCGGTACTGATGGAGAACGCCGGCCGGCAGATCGTCGCGGCCATGGAATCGTCGTTCCCCGATCTGCCCACGTCCCGCGTGGCGATCCTGTGCGGCCGCGGCAACAACGGCGGCGACGGGCTGGTCATGGCCCGCGTGCTGCGCGAGCGCCACATCGACGTCGGCGCGTACCTGCTCGGCGCCGCCAACGGGATCAAGGGCGAGAGCGCCGCGAACCTGTCGGCCGCGCGGCAACTCGGCGTCGACATCGTCGAAATCGCGGACGCCCAGTCCTGGGAACTGCATTCCACCGACGTCGTCGGCAGCGACATCATCGTGGACGCGATGTTCGGCACCGGGTTTCGGGGACCGATCGAAGGGTTGTGCGAGACCGTATTCGCGGACGTGAACGGCGCGGGCAAGCCGGTGGTGGCCGTGGATCTGCCGAGCGGATTGTCGGCCGACACGCATCTGGTGCCCGGCCCTGCGATCCGGGCCACGCTGACCGTCACCCTGGCCGCGCCGAAGCTGCCGCTGGTGCTGCCGCCGGCCGAGCACTTCGCCGGCAACCTGGTGATTGCGGAGATCGGCATCCCGCACGGCGTCATCAATGACGTGGGCGGACCGCGGCTCGAGCTGCTGACGAAGGAGTCGATGCGCGTGCTCGTGGAGCCGCGCGCGTCGGATTCGCACAAGGGCGACTACGGCCGGGTGCTGGTGGTGGCCGGGTCGCGCGGCAAGACCGGCGCGGCGCATCTGGCGGCGACCGGCGCGCTCCGATCCGGCGCCGGCCTGGTCACCGTGGCGACGCCCGCATCCTGTCAGAACGTCGTGGCGATGCTCGGCGCGGAGTACATGACCGAAGGATGGGACGAGACGACCGACGGCACGCTCGCGTTCGAGTGCCTCGACCGGCTGCTCGAGTTCAACGCGGACGTGATCGCGATCGGGCCCGGCCTGGGGCGCCATCCGTCGACCGCGGCGCTGGTGCAGGGACTCGTCGAGCGATGCGGCGTGCCGCTCGTGCTCGACGCCGACGCGCTGCACGCGTTTGTCGGCGAGCCCGATCGGCTGATGGGCCGCGACGGCGTGGATATCGTCGTTACGCCGCATCCCGGCGAGATGGCGCGGCTCACTGGGCTCAGCATTGAAGACGTGCAGGGACAGCGCCTGCAGGTGGCGCGCGACTTCGCCGCCACGCATCGCGTGCACGTGGTGCTGAAGGGCCATCGCACGATCGTGGCGACGCCCGAAGGCCACGCGTTCGTCAACCTCACCGGCAATCCCGGAATGGCGAAGGGCGGCACGGGCGATGTGCTGACCGGCATGGTGGCGGCGTGGTTCGCGCAGCTGCTCGACGCGGAAGCCGCCTGCAAACTCTCGGTGTACCTGC
>JAKALV010000380.1 GCA_021824055.1 Acidobacteriota bacterium | reverse complement strand
TCAAATTGCGCCGAGGACACTGGGTGGTCGATCAGCTCAAGGGCTGGGGCAATCGAGAGCCCGGCGCGGCGGTCGTCCAAGCTATCAATCAGTGGCTCGAGACGAGCATTCGCTCGGCACGAAGTCTGGACTGAGGCGTTCGTGAAATTCTCGACCTCATACTATCAACCTCAAGGAAGATCGGCCTGGAACAGGCGGGCCGAACGAAACACCGTCACGATTTCGACCGAATCCCCTCGGTAGCGATAGACGACGCGAAACGGCCCCACCATGACCTCCCGGATCGTCGGATCGTCTCGCTCTGGAACAATGCGTCCTGATTCCGGAAACTCAGCGAGGTGCTCTACGCCAGCTACGATCCGGCGGACGACGAGGTCTGCGTAGCGAGCTGAGTCTTCGGCGATGTACGCGCGAATGGCCTGAACGTCCCGCTCAGCCAGCGACGACCAAATCAGCGGTGTCACAGACCCAGTCGCCGCTTGACCTCGTCGTGAGGAATGCTCTTGCCGGCGTCGAGTTCGGCGAGTCCCGTCTCGATCTTGGCAAGGAACACGAGCCGTTCAATGGCGTCGTCGAACGTGGCGTTCGGTGGCAACTTGTCCATGGCCTCGCGGATGCGGTCGCGCGTGGTTGGTACCGGCATGGTGCGATTCTAGCGCCGATCACCCCGACGGGAAACTGGTTCACGAACCACGCTGTTAGCGAGGGGCAGGACCGCACTCGCGTAAGCGCCGGCCGACGTCCAACGGACATACACGTTAACGGGCCCCTATGACGATCCGATCAGGCTGCCCAGCAGGATGACGAGCACGAGGATCGTGATGCCGACGTACAGCCAATCGCGCTCCTCGATGAACCCGAACACGGAAAACGCGACACGGGCCACCGGCGTCGCGATGAGCAGCAGCAGACCGAGCTGGATGATGCCGCGGCCCTGCAGGGCGATCGCGTCATGCCAGATGCCGCCGATCGTGCGCAGGTCGGACGGTTCCCCGCGAAACAGGCGATAGTCCGCCGCCGTGCCGCCGTGGCGCGCGAGATAAACGACGGCCCCGGCAAAGACCACCAGGGCCGCCAGCGACACGCCGATGCGCAGCAGGTTGCCGATGATGACTTCCACGCGGTGATCGGTCCACGGCTTCGCAGTCATCAGAAGCCCCCGAACAGCCCTTTGTAGAGCATTTCAAGGCCCAACACCGCGATGACCAGCCCGAAGACCAGCCGCATGTGATGCACCTTCGCGCTTACAAGCACTCGCGTACCGAGCAGCGAACCCGCCAGCACGCCCAGCATGACCGGCATCGTCACACCGGGATCAAGATAGCCGCGGCCCAGATAGACGCCCGCGCTGGCCGCCGCCGTCACGCCGATCATGAAGTTGCTCGTCGTGGTGGACACCTTGAACGGCATCCGCATCGCCTGGTCCATGGCCAGCACCTTGACGGCGCCCGATCCGATGCCGAGCATGCCCGACAACGCGCCGGCGCCGAACATGAGTCCGAAACCCGCCGGCACGCGCCGCACGAAATACGCCTTCGGTCCTTCCGGCGTCGGATACGTGCCGTTCAAACGCAGCCGGGTCGCAAGCGGATCCGGATGATCATCCTCGGGCACGGCCAGACGAGGCCGGCTGGCGAAGAACGCGGAGTAGAGCAGGACGAGGCCGAAGACGATCGCGATTGCCGATGTCGACACGCTGAGGGCCAGGAAGGCGCCGACGAGCGCGCCGACGGTCGTGGCAATCTCGAGGAACATCCCGATGCGGATGTTGGTGAACCCCTCTTTGACATACGCCGCCGCCGCGCCCGACGAGGTCGCGATGACGGAGACGAGTGAGGCGCCGATCGCGTAGCGGATGTCGACGTGAAAGAAGAGCGTCAGCGCCGGCACGAGGACCACGCCGCCGCCGAGTCCGGTCAGTGCGCCGAGAAAGCCGGCCAGCAGCGAGACGGCCGCCACGAGCACGCTGAATTCGAGAATGTTCATCAATCGCCGCTATGAAGCAGCGTGAGCGATTGTATCTTAGCGCCGCGGGCCACAGGCGCGTACCCGGCCTATTGCCTATTGGCCGGCCGTCAGGCGGCGCATCTCCTCGTCAAAGGAGCGGCTCGGTGTTCCCGTGAGGGCCCAGTCATATCTGAAGATGTCGACCGTCGCCGGCGTGAGGAGCGGCATGCGCCCGGTGAGGCGGGCCCGGGCCAGTTCGATGTAGCCGGCCGCGGCGCCGGCCCAGTGGGGCAGCGTCCGCGGCAACCGCGTGCCGCGCGCGCGCTGCAGCCACTCGAACGGCGCGCGCTGGGGGAGGTTGTGGCCGCCGGCCTCAATGATCGCGCCGAGGGTGCCGTGCTCGAGCGCGTCCACGTGCGCCGCCGCCACATCGTCGACCCAGGCGAAAGACCAGATCTTGTCGGGGCCGATCAGGCCGGGCAGTGTTCCGGCCAGGTGGTCCGCCACCATGCGGCCGATCAGATTGCCCTCGGAGGTGACGCCGGGACCAAAGATCACGCCGGGGATGATGGTGACGATGGGAGCCCCGGCGTCGGCGGCGCGTTTCGCGACGAGAAGCGCGTCGGCCTTGGTGCGCTGATAGTCGTTGGCGCGGAGCGGGGTCGTCCGCCCCGCGGGCGGCTGCGCGAGGAATGACGACGTGTAGATGATCCGCCGCAGGCCGCAGTCGCGGGCCGCGGCCAGCACGTTCTCCAGCCCGCCGACGTTGATGTCGTCAAAATCCCGGGCACGGGGCCGCCAGATGCTCACGAGCGCCGCGCTGTGGATGAGGGCGTCGACGGCCCGGGCGGCCGTCGTCAGGGCGGCGCGATCGCGGACGTCGCCGCCGGTGGCGCGCGAAAACGGGATCGCCTCGTGGCCGCGCGCGGTCAGCGCCCGGCAGATCGCGCTGCCGAGATAGCCGGTACCACCCGTGACGAGAACGCGCACGGGGCCATTCTAGCTGCACACGCGGTCGCGGTTGCGACCGCCGGGCGGCCCTCGCGTGTTATTCTGCGACGGATGTTCAATCGACAAACGACGGGGTCGGTCGTGT
>JAKALV010000065.1 GCA_021824055.1 Acidobacteriota bacterium | reverse complement strand
CGTCGGTTTCAAACTCCATCTGCCGAGCAAGATCGTGTCGCACAACGTGCGCGATCTCGAGACGCAGAAGCCGCTCGCGCCCGAACGCGGCAACATCCTCACTTGGGAACAATGGCTGAAGGATCGTCGTCTCGGCACGCCGCTCGTGATGGAGATGACCATGGAGCGCGACTCGATCCTGTATCGCACGCTCTGGCTGTTCGGCGGCGCGCTCGTCGCGGCGCTGGCGGTCATGGGCGGCCTGATCGCGTGGACCGTCGGTCGCGGCCGCCGCGCGGCGTAGAACAGGGTCAGAGCCCTTTTCCACAGCCTTCAACACATTGGGGACGGTGGTCCTGAAAAGAGGACCACCGTCCCCAATGTGTTAGTACCTGTGGAAAAGGGCTCTGACCCCGTTCGAGCCGCAGGTCCTGGATCCTTCGTTCGCCTTCGCTGAGCGAGACGCTCACCGACGAACCCCGCAGCTGCTGCAGGAATTCAGGATCGAACCACTCGCCCGGCTCGACATCGGTGACGGCGGCCATCAGGTAGTCGCCGGGTGGCAGGCTGCGCACCGTGAATCTTCCGTCCGTGCCGGGGCGCACCGAGACGATCCGGCGCGATTGCGGCGTCCAGTACTGCGGCTCCGCGGAGTACACGATGACCGAGTAGTCCGTCGCCGGCTGATTCATCGCATCCGTCAGCGTGCCGCTCAGCTCCTGTGTCCTCGTGCTCATCGTGAGCGTCAGGTCCGCCACGTCCTCGTTGGGCTTCACCTCGAGCGGAAAGTCGAGCACGTCGCGTCCGGCGACGATCGCGGATCTGAGCGTGAATCCCTGCACCTGGCCCTGCACGCGCACCGTGTAGCGGCCGGGCGCGACCCCGCTCATCATGAAGCGGCCGGACGTGTCGAGCTGCGCGGGCGTGTTCTGCGCGAGGCCGCCCGGCCCACTGGCGCCGATGGGCGCCAGCGCCACGCGAACGCGGGTCAGCTCGGTGGGTGCCGGGCCGCCGTCAAACGTCAGTCGGCCATTCACTTTCATCCCGGGCTGCAGCGAGATGCTCATGCCGGTGACGGCGTGCCCGTCCACCGTGACCTGAGACTGGCCCCACAGCATTTCCGGCGGCGCGCCTGCGCCGCCCGCGCCCGCCCCGCGTCCGCCGAAGCGTCCACCGCGACCGCCGCCGCGCGCCTGCACGGTGTACTGGCCGGGCGCGACGTTCGTGAACGTGAACGTGCCGTCCTGCTGCACGCGCGTCGTGTTCAGGCCGCCGCCCAGCGCTTGCTCCGTTTCATTCACGAGCGTCAGAAACACACCGGAGGTATCGCCGTCGGGACTCAGCACCGTCCCCGACACCGTCGCGGTCTTCACCAGCTGCAGCTGAAAGTCGACGCCCTGATGTTCCTCGCCCACGCCGAGCGCGATCGTCAACGCGTTGGTCGACGTCGTGGTGCCCGGAAAGTACACCGGTGCGTACCCGACGCCGGCTTCGTCGGGATCGCTCATGTCGGCCGCCAGGCCTTGAAGCACGTTGGCCGCTTGTCCGCCGCGGCCGCCGATCAGCTGTTGCAGTCCGCCGCCCATGGCGCCGCGTCCACCGCCACCCGCCATGCCGCCGCGCCCGCCGGCGGCGGCGAGCAACTGCGCCGCGTCCTGCACGACCTGGCGCAGCTCGCTCAAATTGTTGCGCGGCGTGGCGCGCACCACGTAGTCGCCGGGCAGCAGTCCGTAGATCCGGTACACGCCGCGATCGTCGGTCTGATCATTGCCGGCCTGCACCAGCCGCTTCTCGCCGGTGCGCATCTCGTAACGGAAGGCGGTGACCTGCGTCCCGGGGGTCGGGTCGCCGTTCTCGTCCAGCACCGTGCCGGTGAGCACGCCGCCTTTTGGCAAGGACAGCTTGAGACTCGTCAGCTTCTGGGTGTCGAGCAGTTGGATGGGCGTGCCGGGACGGCCGGGTTTCTTCTGGCCGTACGTGATGTTGACGTAACCCGGCTTGGACACGCTCAGCGTGAAGCGGCCCGCCGGCAGATCCGTGAAGGAAAATGCGCCCTGTTCGTCGGTGGCGGCGAACTGTGCCGTGCGCAGATCACCGCCCGTCAGCGTGACGCGCGCGTGCCGGACGGGCCGCCCGGCGTCCGCCGAGACGACCGCACCCGCAATGACGCCGGTCCCGGTGGGCGCCGGCTGCGCCTGCGTATCGCGTGCGGGCCGGCGCGGATTGCCCGCCTGGCCGCCCTGTTGCCCCTGCCGGCCCTGACCCTGCTGCTGGGGCGGCGGTGTCTGAGCTGCGGACGCGGCGCCGCTCACGAGCGACAGCGCGATGGCCAGGATGGTGCCGCGGGACAGAACGTTCATAAACACGATGTTAGACCGGGAGCGGGCCGTGTTCCTTCCCCCTATCGGTCTGTCTTCAATTCGTTCTTCACGCTCATGACGCCGGGCACCTGGGCCAGGGAATAGGCGAGCATCTTCTCGACTTCGCTGTTGACCATACCGGTCAGCGTGACCCGGCCGTTCTCCACCACGATGTGAATCGGCGGATTGACCATCGACGCGTAGTGCCGGAAGGCGGAATTTCCGTAGATGGCGCGCGCCAGCCGGTCACGCAGGTCGCTGTCGTACAGCGACACCGGCAGCACCGTGATGTTGTTGGTCAGGTCGCGCACCCCGTCGACCTTCTTCACCCGCGCCACGATGTCGTCGCGCTTGTACGGCATGGTCACCCGCCCGTTGAGCGTGACGGAGCGGTTCTCCACCCGGATGGAGATGTCGTCGAAAATCCCGAAATGTACGTACTCCCGGACGACCTCGGCCACCCGGTCGGCGAGCACCGCGTCGGACAACTGGGCGGCCCCGGCCGGGCGCGACATCAGCGCGGTGACAATTATGAACAGCGCGGCCAGTCGAATACGCATAAGTGACCCCCACGAGCGTCAGCGCAGGCACACACTGGAAGACAGAGCAAGGACGGTACCAGTCCGAGAGGCATCTACAATAGACGGCAATGGTCTGGCTGGCGGTACTCGGACTGTCCGTTCTGGGAAGCGTAGGCGGCCTCGCGACCGCGGGACTGCTCGTGGCCCTGCACAAGGACGTGCGGACGCGCGTGGTGCCGTGGCTGGTGTCGTACGCGGTGGGCACGCTTCTGGGCGCCGCGCTGCTCAGCCTGCTGCCGGAAGCGCTGCTCGCGCTCCCGCCGCAGCGCGTGCTCGGCACGCTCCTGGGCGGCATTCTCATCTTCTTCACGCTCGAGAAGCTGGTCTTGTGGCGTCACTGTCACGACGACCACGACTGCGAGGTGCATCGCAGCACGACGGCGATGGTGGTGATCGGCGATGCCGTGCACACGTTCGTGGACGGGGCCGTGATCGCCGCGGCCGCGCTGGTGTCATTGCCGCTCGGCCTGATGACCGCGCTCGCGATCACCGCGCACGAGATTCCGCAGCAGGCGGGCGACGTCGCGATTCTGCTGTCCGCCGGTCAATCGCGCGGCCGCGCGTGGGTTCTGACTGCCGTGGCGGCCGGGGGCGGCGTGGTCGGCGCGCTCCTCATGCTGGCGTTTGGCGAATACCTGCCCGGGATTCTTCCGTACGCGCTCTCGTTCGCCGCGGGCAATTTCCTGTACGTCGCGATGTCGGATCTGATTCCGCACCTGCACCGCGGGGGCATCGACAGCAACGCCGTCCGGCAGGTGATTCTCATCGCGCTCGGGATTGCGACGATGGTCATTCTCTGAACATCGAGGTTCGAAGTTCTAGTGGCTTCGCACTGAAGTTCGGGACCCTGCGAAGGCAGTTCGGCGGGCTTCGATCCTGGTGCGGTTCGGATCGATAATCGGGAATCGGGAATCGGGCCATCGGACCAAGGACTAACCGGACCTGTGGACAACAGGTGACCTTGGACCTTGAACCTTGAACCTTGGACTGTTGGCTCACAGTGGCGTCAGCCTGCGATGTAGCCTTTGCGCGCGCGCACGTGGTAGTTGCCTTTGCGCACCTGCACGTCGATCGTGTGCCACCGGCCGTCTTTCGGTGCGGCGGAGACGTACCCGAGAAAGTACTGCCGGCTCAGTTCGTCGGCGATGCCCGCGGTCGCGGGATCCAGGTCGCGATGTGACTGGATGACCTCGGTGCGGCCGCCGGTGTCGTCGGTCAACAGTCGCAGCGCGTTCGTGCCGGCGCTGCCGCGTCCGGCGCTGGGTGTCCACGCGGGCGTCGGCGCGGGCAGCGAGGGCGGCGCGGCCGCGGGCTTGCGGCCGGGAAACGGTGAGGGCACCGGCTTCGAGACCGGCGGCGCCGCGCGCGGTCCCGGCGCACTGCGTGCGCCGAACGACCCGCGGCCCGGCGCGGTGGGGTCGATCGCGACCGCATAAACCAGCGCTTCGCTTTCGCGGATCAACTGCTGCGCATCCTGCACGGAGACGTGACTGCTCGTGTCTTCGCCGTCGGAGATGACGAGCAGCGCCTTCTTGCGCTCGGAACCCTTCTGCGCGAGCGGGATGGCTTCGGACACGGTGTCGTACAGCGCGGTGCCGCCGCGCGGATTGATCGCGCCCAGCGCGCGGCTCACCGCGCCGCGATCGTCGGTCCAGCCCTGGATCAATTCCGGCCGGCTGTCGAAGCGGTACAGAAACACCTGGTCCTGTTTGCCGAGCAGGTCGAAGAGGAAGCGATTGAGCGCGGCTTCGGCGGCCTGAATCTTTTCGCCCGCCATGCTGCCGCTCGTGTCGAGTGCAATGCCCAGGCTCACCGGCACGCGCTCGGAATCGAACTGCTGCACGACCTGCGGACGGCCGTCCTCGTACACGACGAAGTCGTCGCGGTTCAAGCCCGGCACGAATCGCCCGTTGGCGTCGGTCACCGTAACGGTGACGTTGATCAGGTCGGTGTTCGAACGAAACGAAAATCCCTGCCCGGCCGGCTTCTCCTGCGCCGATACCGCCACGGCCAGCGCACCGAGCACCATCGCACCTCGCGCCAGCACCTTCGCACCGCGCCCCTTGTCACCGCGCCCCCGCTCCATCAGTCCTTGCCTTCCGTCAGCATCCCCGCCATCGCCTGCCCGCGCTTGTCGATGTGCGCGATCACCGATCCATCTTCATGACGGAAGCCGACGCGATAGCGGCTGACCGGGACGGTGGCCGGAAGCGTGATCGTGAACGGCGATTCCTCCCCGGGGCGCAGCGTGGGGAATTCCAGATCCGCGCGGCCGGTGGCGAAGTACGCGCCGTCCTTGTCGAACAGGTACACCACGGCCATGACATGCGTCAGCGCCGCGCCGTCGGGCGGGTTCTGCACCAGCCCCGCCAGCGTGAAGGTGGAACGGTCAATGGTGTGCCGCAGGGACAACAGTTCGATGGGCACGTTGCCGGGTTGCGCAACGCCTGGACTCGCGGCGGGGTTCTGCGGCATCGTCGCGGCCGGCGCCGCGCCGAGCGGCGCGGGTTTGAAGAGCACGTACGCCGTGCCCATGAGACCCGCCATCACGATGGCCACGAATGCCAGCGCCAACCAGCGGCGCTGCGGGGCCGCGGGTTCGTCCGTGGCGGCGAACATCGCCGTATCCGTGTTCGCGCCGCGGAATTCATCGAAGACCTCCACGGCCTCAACGTCATCATCCGCGCCATCGAGGTCAAACGCGGCCGCCTCGAGCGCGGCCACGCGCGCCGCGCGCCGGCGCCGGTCGCCAACGAGAAGACGCGCGGCCACGACCGACATGCCGACGGCCAGCGACAACGCGACGAACATCACGACCCACATCACCTGATCCATGGCGCTACCTCAACTTGAAACCGACGGACACTTCGACCACGACGTCCACCGGGGCGCCGTAGCGCGTGGCCGGCGCGAACTTCCACTGCCGTACCGCCTCGATGGCCTTTTGCTCAAGGCCCCCGCCGAGCGACTGCAGAACGCGCACCTGACCCACGTTGCCGTCGCGCTTGACCACAATTTCCAGCGCGACGTCTCCCTCAATCGCGCGCCGCCGCGCATCGTCGGTGTAATTCGCGCGAATCTCACGCAGTAACTGCGGCGGGGCAATGCCTGAACCGGGGTGATACGGCCCGCCGCCGGTGCCGCCACCGCTGCCCGGGCCGATGCCGCCACCCTGGCCCTCGCCCAGTCCCAGCCCGGCTCCCGATCCGGCGCCGCCGCCGGTGCCCGGACCGTAGCTGGACGATTGACCCGGCGAATCGGCGGGAACGCCCACACGATCGGACGGGTCCGCCGCGATGGACGCAACCGGCGCAACAACGGCGGGCGGCGGCGGTGGCGCGGGCGGTGCCGGTGGTGCCGGCGGCGCGGGAGTCGGCACCGGCATCACCGCCACCGGCACGGGCGGCGTCACGACGACCGGCTTGGGTTGCGGCGGCGGAGGTGTGGGCGTCGGGCGCGGCGGCACGGGACGCGGCGGCACGGGTCGTTTCGCCCGCGCCGGTACCGGACTGCTCACCTTGGGTTTTGACACGGCCTTGCGTTCGGCCTTCGGCGCCGGCTGCGGCATCTTCAGGCCGCCGCCTCCGCCCCCGCCGCCTGGACCGGGCTGCATCAAGTACACCAGCCGCACGTGGCTGGCGATCGGCACGTTCTCCTCGGTGTCTTTCGCGTTGAGCAGGCCGAGCGATGCCGCGGTCAGCAACAGAGCGAGCAGCAGCACGTGGGCTGCCGCCGACACCGCCAGCGGTCCCGCTCGCCGCCCGCGCCGCTCGGGCAGGACATTCAGGGGCAATGCGCGCTGCCGGTCAACCCGGCCGTGCCTCAGGCCGCGAACCAGCGCGACCGCATCGGCGCCCGCCACGTACGTCCCGCGAACGGACACTCGGCGGGCCCGGATCGCCTGCACAATGCGCCCGACCGGCACCTGCGCGGCGGCAGCGATTTCTTCGATGGTGTACGCCTCGGCGTGTGCGGGCTGCATGAAACTGGCGTACGGCTTTTCGGCTCGAGGACGAAGGTCCTACACTAGCGGGATGACAGAAACGCGCGCAGCAGTGGTGACAGGAGCCTCTTCGGGGATCGGCCGGGCCACGGCCAAACGATTGGCCAGGGACGGCTGCCACATCCTCGCGGTCGGCCGGGATGAAGCGGCCTTGGCGACGACGTGCCGAGAAATTGTCCAGGACGGCGGCGTGGCGCATCCGCTCGCGGTGGACGTGACGGCCGACGTTGCGCCGGCGCGCATCGTGGCCAAGGCGATTTCGCTCTTCGGACGCATCGACGTGCTGGTGAACGCCGCGGGCGTGATCGCGAATGGCACCGTGGCCGACACCCACGACGCGGCGTGGGACGCGATGATGAACGTGAACGTCCGCGCGCCGTTCCGCCTCATCCGCGAGGCGTCGCCCGCCATCACCACCGCGAAGGGCGCCATCGTCAATGTGTCGAGCGTGACCGGCACGCGCGCGTTTCCGGGTGTCGCGGCCTATTGCGTGAGCAAAGCGGCCGTCGATCAGTTGACGCGCGTGGCCGCGCTCGAAATGGCCGCGTCCGGCGTGCGCGTGAACGCCGTGAATCCGGGCGTCGTGGTCACGAATCTCCACCGGCGCGGCGGCATGGACGAGGTCAAGTACGCCGCATTCCTCGAACACGCCAAGGCAACGCATCCGATGGGCCGGCCGGGGACACCCGAAGACGTCGCGGACCTGATCGCGTTTCTGGCCTCGCCGGCCTCAGGCTGGATCACCGGCATGACGGTCGGCGTCGATGGCGGCCGCCACCTTACGTGTCTGCGCTAGGCCCGGCGCTGAGAGCCTCGAGATAGATCACCCCGTCGGCCTCGGCGAGTTGCCGAGTGGCGATCGCGCCGGCCGCCACCAGCGCGGCGCGCGCGTCGTCTGCCGGCAGGCCAGGCTCGCGGCTGGGAAGCAGGCCGAACAGCCCGGCCCGGCGCACGCTTTCGATCACCACGACACGCCCGCGCGGTTTGACGGCGCGGAGCGCTTCTTCGCAGCAGGCGATGCGGTTCCGGCCGTCGTGACGAACCAGTTGCCGGTTGATGACCGCGATGTCGAATTCGCCTGAATTGAGCGGCAGCATCGTCACCGGCGCCCACTCGAACTCGACCAGGGCTCCCGCTTTGGCCGCGGCCGTCTCGACGCGGGACCGGGCCGCGTCGCCGACGTCGACGACGAGCGTTCGGCCGTTCAATCCCGTGACGGAGGCGATTTCGGCGGCCAGTGCGGCGCTGGCGGGGTCCGGGGCGCCGAGGACCAGGACGCGATCGCCCGCCCGGGCGCCC
Source organism: Acidobacteriota bacterium (assembly GCA_021824055.1). Classification (GTDB taxonomy): domain Bacteria; phylum Acidobacteriota; class Vicinamibacteria; order Vicinamibacterales; family SCN-69-37; genus SCUN01. The sequence goes on along the minus strand of JAKALV010000065.1, from coordinate 5,292 downwards.
ACCATCGCGAAGGCCGTGGACATCATGCCCGGATGATATAGTTTTCCGGCTGTGACTAAAGGCATCGAACTCGCTCCCGCCAAAGGCAAACTTGGCATTCTTCTGGTCGGTCTTGGCGCGGTGAGCACGACGACGATCGCCGGCGTCATGGCGATTCGCAAAGGTTTGGCCAAGCCGATCGGCTCCCTGACCCAGATGGGCACGGTCCGGCTGGGCAAGCGCACGGACGGCCGGTCGCCCACGATCCGCGAATTCGTGCCGCTGACCGAGCTCAACGACCTGGTGTTCGGCGGCTGGGACATCTTCGAGGACAACTGCTACGAAGCGGCCAAGCATGCCGGCGTGCTCGAGGACAAGCTGCTCGATCTGGTCAAGGACGAGCTGGCCGCCATCAAGCCGATGCCCGCGGTGTTCGACCGCCAGTACGTGAAGCGCCTGGACGGCCCGAACGTCAAGAAGGGCAAGAACAAGAAGGATCTGGCGAATCAGCTGATCGCCGACATCCGGAATTTCAAAGCCAAGAACAATTGCGATCGCGTCGTCATGGTGTGGGCCGGCAGCACGGAGGTCTTCATGACCGAAGCGCCGTGCCATCAGACGATCGAGGCGTTCGAAAAAGGGCTCGAGGCGAGCGACCCGGCCATTCCGTCGAGCATGATCTACGCCTATGCGGCGATCAGCGAGGGCATTCCGTACGCGAACGCGGCGCCCAACCTGAGCGGCGACATTCCCGCGATGCTCGAGCTTGCCAAGAAGACCGGCTCGCCGTTGACGGGCAACGACATGAAGACCGGGCAGACGTTGATCAAGACGATCATCGCGCCGGGCCTCAAGGCGCGGCTGATCGGCGTGGAGGGCTGGTACTCGACCAACATTCTCGGCAACCGCGACGGTGAAGTGCTCGACGATCCGGAGTCGTTCAAGACGAAGGAAGAGAGCAAGAAGTCCGTGCTCGACCATATCCTGCAGCCGGAGCTGTACCCGGACCTGTACAACGATCTGCACCACGTCGTCCGCATCAATTACTATCCGCCGCGCGGCGACAACAAAGAAGGCTGGGACAACATCGACATCTTCGGCTGGCTCGGCTACAAGATGCAGCTGAAGATCAACTTCCTCTGCCGCGACAGCATTCTGGCGGCGCCGATCGTGCTCGACGTGGCGTTGTTCCTCGACCTGGCGAAGCGGGCGAAGATGTCCGGGATCCAGGAGTGGCTGTCGTTCTACTTCAAGAGCCCGATGCACGCCAAGGGGCTCTACCCCGAGCACGATCTGTTCATTCAGCTGATGAAGCTGAAGAACACGCTGCGCTACATGCGGGGCGAAGAACTGATCACGCACCTCGGCCGCGAGTACTACGACTAATCACTGATGGAGAACGGCGCGCGTCATGCCCGGTAAACCGCGCGTGGAAATCGACGCGCTGCTTGACGAATCGCGCCGCTTTGCGCCGTCCGCGGAGTGGCGCGAGCGCGCCCGGGCGAATGACCCGGGCGTCTATGCGCGCGCCGCGGCCGATCCCGAAGCCTTCTGGGCCGGGTTCGCGAGCGAACTCGAATGGATGCGCCCGTGGGACCGCGTGCTCGAGTGGCAGCCGCCCCACGCGAAGTGGTTTGTCGGCGGCCAACTGAACGTCAGCGCCAATTGCCTCGACCGTCACGTGCGGACCGCCACCCGCAACAAGGCCGCCTTCATCTGGGAAGGTGAGCCCGGCGATCGCCGCACCCTCACGTATTTCGAGCTCTATCGCGACGTCTGCATGTTCGCCAACGTGCTCAAGTCGCTCGGCGTCGGCAAGGGCGATCGCGTCGCGCTGTACCTGCCGCTGATTCCGGAGCTGGCCATCGCCATGCTCGCCTGCGCCCGCATCGGCGCCGTGCACAGCGTGGTGTTCGGCGGATTCAGCGCCGAGTCGCTGAGCGATCGCATCAACGACTCGCAGTGCAAGGTGCTCGTCACCGCCGACGGCGGGTACCGGCGCGGCCAGATCGTGGCGCTCAAGCAGACCGCGGATGAGGCGCTGAAGACCACGCCGTCCATCAAACACGTCGTCGTCGTGCAGCGCCGCGCGGGCGATCCCATGCCCGCCCACATCACGGAAGGGCGCGATCACTGGTACCACCGGCTGATGGAAGACGCGGCCATCGAGTGCGCGCCGGAGCCGATGGATTCGGAGGACATGCTCTACATCCTCTACACGTCGGGCACCACCGGAAAACCCAAGGGCATCGTTCACACGACCGGTGGATATCTCGTCGGCACGTACGCGTCGACTCGCTGGGTCTTCGACATGCGGGATGACGACGTGTACTGGTGCACCGCGGACATCGGGTGGGTGACCGGGCACAGTTACGTCGTGTACGGGCCGCTGGCCAACGGCGCCACGATCGTGATGTACGAAGGCGCGCCGGATTGGCCGGAGAAAGACCGGTTCTGGCGGATCATCGAACGGTACGGCGTCACCATCTTCTACACGGCGCCGACCGCGATCCGCGCGTTTATGAAGTGGGGCGCGGAATGGCCGGCGCGCCGCAACCTGCAATCGTTGCGGCTGCTCGGGTCGGTCGGCGAGCCCATCAATCCCGAAGCGTGGATGTGGTACCACCAGCACATCGGCGGGGCCCGTTGCCCCGTGGTCGACACGTGGTGGCAGACCGAGACGGGGCAGATCCTGATCACGCCGCTGCCGGGACTCACCACCACCAAGCCGGGGTCCGCCACGCAGCCGTTTCCGGGCATCGCCGCCGAAGTACGCACGGCCTCCGGACAGCGCGTGACCGAAGGCGGCGGGTTGCTGGCGCTCACGAAGCCGTGGCCCGCGATGTTGCGCGGCATCTACGGCGATCCCGAGCGCTTCGTCGAACAGTATTGGACCCGATGGAAAGACGGCGTGTACTTCACCGGCGACGGCGCGCGCGTGGACGCCGACGGCGACTACTGGCTCATGGGTCGCGTTGACGACGTGCTGAATGTGGCCGGACATCGGCTGGGCACGATGGAAGTGGAAAGCGCGCTCGTCGATCATCCGTACGTGGCCGAAGCGGCCGTGGTCGGCCGGCCGCACGAGATCAAAGGTCAGGCGGTCGCCGCGTTCGTCACGCTGAAAGAAGGGCGCGTGCCCAGCGAGTCGCTGATGGATGAGCTGAAGGAGCACGTGGTCCGCAAGATCGGCGCGATCGCGCGGCCGGATCAGATCCTGTTTGCCGCCGATCTGCCGAAGACACGATCGGGCAAGATCATGCGGCGGTTGCTGCGCGATATCGCGGAAGGCAAGACGCTCGGCGACACGACGACGCTGGCCGACCCGGCCGTGGTGCGCCGCCTCAAAGACGAATACGAATCGATCGAGTCGTAACCGTGGCCTGGCTGGAGTCCCCCATTCAGCTGGCCGCCGAGCTCGGTCCGCCCGGATGGACGGTGGTGGCGGCGGAACGGTCGAAGGATCGCGCGCCGCGTCTGACCGCCGCCGCGTCGTTTGACGCGACGTCGCCCTCCCTGAAGGAAGAGTTCCGCCAGCTTCGCATGCGCGAGCATCTGCCGTTTCATGCGGCCATCGTCCTGTGGCCGGAACCCGGCGATCCAGGTGTCGACGCGTTTGATGCCCACGCGCGCGGGCGCGTGTCGCTGCCGAAAGCGCGGGTGATTCGCGAGCGCGTGGCGCCGTTCGTGCGGAGCGGCGGCCGGGTGCGGGCTGTCCTGTTGCCGCACGAAGCGGTCGTGCCGCTGGCCGCGCTGGCCGGCTGGTCGTCCGCGTTCGTGCTCGTGATGCAACCGCCGGTCGCCTGTCTTGCGGTCGTGGCGGCGGGGATCGTTGACGCGACGTACGTCAGTTGGGAGCCGGTGCGGGTCGACGTCGCCGATGCGCCCGCGCGGTTGCTCGCGCGCTACCAGTTCGCGTCGCGCCTGATGCCGTACGTGCGCGCGCGCGCCGGCGAGGTGCCCGACGCCCGCGTGGCGGTCTGCGGCCGGTATCCCGATCTTCGCGTCGCCATGGTGCCGATCGTCGAGGATCTGGATCGCGAGGTGGACGTGCTGGATTCGGCGCTGGTCGGCGCGTCCGGCTTGGATCCGGTCGAGCCGGACGAGACCAGCGCCCGGCAGCTCGCGTGGGCCGTGGCGGCGGGCGCGGGAGATTGAGGCGGAACGGCCACGGTCGGGATCGCGTATCCTGACCATGCGAGAGAGAGACGGACAGAATTATGGCGCTGATCGAAACCCAGGACTTGTGGAAGACCTACGTGATGGGGTCGGAAGAAATTCACGCGCTGCGTGGCGTCTCGATTTCGATTGAGCGCGGCGAGTATGTGGCGATCATGGGGCCGTCGGGCTCCGGCAAGTCGACGCTGATGAACCTCATCGGCTGCCTGGATACTCCCTCCAAGGGCAGCTACCGGCTCAACAACAAGCAGGTCAGCCAGATGAACGACGACGAACTGGCGCGCATTCGCAACGAGGAAATCGGGTTTGTTTTTCAGACGTTCAACCTGCTGCCGCGCGCCACGGCGCTGCACAACGTGGAGTTGCCGCTCGTGTACGCGGGTGTCGGTTCGAAGGAGCGGGAAGCGCGCGCGTTGCAGGCGCTCGCGCGCGTCGATCTCACGGACCGCCGGTTGCATCGGCCGAATGAATTGTCCGGCGGCCAGCGGCAGCGCGTGGCGGTGGCGCGCGCGCTCGTGAACAATCCGTCCATTCTGCTGGCCGATGAGCCCACCGGAAATCTCGATTCGAAGACGGGCGAAGAGATCATGACGCTCTTCGCGAAGCTCCATGAGAGCGGCAACACGATCGTCCTGGTCACGCACGAAGCTGACATCGCGGCCCACGCGCACCGCGTGATTCACATTAAAGATGGCCAAGTCGAGAAAGACAGCCGCAAAGCTGCCTAGTAAGTCACTGATTCACAAAGACTTAGGCTAGTATCCCGCCGGTTCTTGCCTGTACTCTATTTCGTTAGAACAGGTAAATATTTACCTCTTGATGTGTTTTTGTATTTTTCTGAAATTCTTATGTGACACAAAGAGACATTTCCGGGTAGACTCACTCCGTCGGAATTTATCTTGTGACCATGACCACCCGTCGCGTGTGGCTTCGATTCGCTGTTGCTCTGGCGTTTGCTTTCGCCAGTGCCGTTGCGTACAGCGGCGTGCGTGTGTGGGCGTTGGGAGTGCAGATCACCAGCTACGCGCTGCCGTCTCTCAACTCTGGTGAGGGCGAGGCGGTGGATGTCTCGCTTGCGGCGCCCAGCGCGCTGGCGAGTTCTCTGGGTATTACGACTTACACAGTCAGCGTCAC
>JAKALV010000379.1 GCA_021824055.1 Acidobacteriota bacterium | reverse complement strand
CGCAATTGCCGATCGTCCACGCCCGACGGCGCGCCCGACATCAGGTCCACCGCCTGGGCCGTCTTCGGGAACGCCATCACGTCGCGGATCGACGACTCGCCGGCCAGGATGGCGATGATGCGATCGAGCCCGAACGCGATGCCGCCGTGCGGCGGCGTGCCGTACTCGAGCGCCTCGAGGAAGAATCCGAATCGCGCGCGGGCGTCCTCATCCGAGATGCCGAGCAGATTGAACACATGCTTCTGCACCACGGGCGAATGGATGCGGATGCTGCCGCCCGCGATTTCCGATCCGTTCAGAGCCAGGTCGTAGGCGCGCGCGCGCGCCTTGCCCGGCTCCGTCTCCAGCAGCGGCACGTCCTCCGGCCGCGGCGACGTGAACGGATGATGCATCGCGTTCCAGCGCCTCTCATCCGGATCCCATTCGAACAGCGGAAACTCGGTGACCCAGCAGAACTGGAAGTCGGTTGGGTTGAGCAGGTTCTCCTTCTTCGCGACATGCAGGCGCAGATTGCCGAGCACCTTGGCCGTCGGTTCTTCCTCGCCGCACGCCAGCAGCACCAGATCGTCGGCCGCAGCGCCGCAGGCGGCAAACACCCGGGCGATCGCGTCCCCCTCGATGGCCTTCGCGGAGCTCTTGTCCGTCTTGAGCCAGACCAGCCCGCTCGCGCCGAACTGTTTCGCCGCCTCAACGAGCTCGTCCACCTCGCGACGCGAGTACTTGCCCGCGCCCTTGACGGCAAAGCCGCGTACCACGCCGCCGCCGGCGACCGCGTCCCTGAACACGCCAAACGGCGACTCACGGAACACCTCGCTGACGTCGCGGATCAGCATCCCGGGGCGCAGATCCGGCTTGTCCGATCCGTACGTCCCCATCGCGACGTCATAGCCCATGCGGACAAACGGCGTCCTGACCGCAAACCCCGCGGTTTCGAACATCGTCTTGATGGCGCCCTCGACGATGCCGTACACGAGTTCCTCGGTGGCGAACGACATCTCCATGTCGATCTGCGTGAACTCGGGCTGGCGATCCGCGCGCAGGTCCTCGTCGCGGAAGCAGCGGCAGATCTGGACGTAGCGGTCCATGCCGGCGATCATGAGGATCTGCTTGAAGATCTGCGGGGACTGCGGCAGCGCGAAGTATTCGCCCGGGTGCACGCGGCTCGGCACGAGGTAATCGCGCGCGCCTTCCGGCGTGGACCGCGTCAGGATCGGCGTTTCGATCTCGAGAAATCCCTGCTCGTCGAAGTACCGCCGCACCGCCAGCGCGACTCTGTGCCGCAGAATCAGATTCTGCTGCAGCTTCGGCTTGCGCAGGTCCAGGTAGCGGTACTTGAGCCGCGTCTCCTCGCCGACCTGAACATCCTCATTGATGGCGAACGGCGGCGTCTTCGCGTCGTTGAGCACGCTGATCGTGCGCGCCACCACTTCGATCTCGCCGGTCTCCAGCTTTGGATTGATCGAGTCCTTCGCGCGCGCCTCAACCCGTCCGTACACGGCCACGACGAACTCGGGGCGCACGCGCGTCGTCTCGCCGCCCGATTCCTCGCGCACGACAACCTGCGTCAGACCGTACCGGTCCCGCAGGTCGAAGAACGTCACGCCGCCCAGGTCGCGCACGCGATGCACCCAGCCGAGCAGCACCACATCATTGTTGACGTCCGCGGCGCGCAGCGCGCCGCAGGTGTGGGTCCGGTATTCGAAGGTTGATGTCGTCACAACGCGGTCCTGACTGCTTCTACGGCCTGGGCGCGCGGTACCGCGCGCTGCTCGCTCTTGCGCATGTCGCGCACTGTCACTTCGCCCCGCGCCAACTCGTCGCCGCCGACGATCACCGCGACGGCCGCCTGCACGCGATCGGCACGCTTGAGCTGCGCCTTCATGCTGCGCGCCTCGAATTCCATCTCTGCCGGAACGCCCGCCGCGCGCAGCTCGCGCAGCATCTTCAGCGCCTCCGCGCGCGCGTCATCGCCCAGCGCCACGACAAACACGCGGGCCGGCTTGACGGCGGCGAGCGATTCCGGCAGCGCCAGCACGAGCCGCTCGATCCCCGCCGCAAAGCCGATGCCCACGCGGTCCGGTCCGCCGAGTTTCTTGACCAGGCCGTCGTACCGCCCGCCGCCGAGGATGGCGTTCTGCGCGCCCAGCGTCTGGCCGAGCACTTCGAATGTGGTCCGCGTGTAGTAGTCGAGTCCGCGCACGAGCCGGTGCGAGATCTTCCACGGAATGCCGAACGCGTCCAGATGCCCGCGGACGCCGGCGAAATGCGTTGCACACGGCTCGCAGAGGTAGTCAATGGCGTGCGGCAATGCGTCGATGACTGGCTGGTCGGCCGGCACCTTGCAGTCGTAGATGCGCAGCGGATTGGTCGCCGCCCGCCGCTGGCAGTCCGCGCAGAGCGTCTGGAGATCGTTGCCCAGCGCCTTCAGCAGCGCCTCATGAAACTTCGGCCGGCACTCCGCGCAGCCGACCGAGTTGATCACCAGCTCCGCCTGCGCGATGCCGAGCTCGGTCACGAGCGACCACGCGAGGTCGATGACCTCCGCGTCGATCGCCGGGTCGCTGATGCCGAAGACCTCCACGTCGAACTGATGGAACTGCCGCTGGCGGCCCTTCTGCGGGCGCTCGTAGCGGAACATCGGGCCCATCGAAAAGAGCTTGGCAAACGGCAGCGCATGCTCGAGGCTGTGCTCCACGTACGCGCGCACCATGCTCGGCGTCGCCTCGGGACGCAGCGTAATGCGCTCGCCGCCCTTGTCGGTGAACGCGTACATCTCCTTCTGCACGATGTCGGTGGACTCGCCGCTGCCTTTGGCAAACAGCTCCTCTTTTTCGATGACCGGCGTGCGCAGTTCCACGTAGCCGTACCGGTCGCACAGCGACCGGGCGATGCGTTCCACGAACTGCCAGCGCTCGACCTCGCCCGGCAAAATATCGTGCGTGCCTCGAATGGCGGAAATCATGCGGGCGACGTCATCCGCCGCGCGGGGCGTTCCGGTTGGTAGTCACGCTTGTAGCGCACGTAGTTCTCCGCGTACTCCCGAAT
>JAKALV010000378.1 GCA_021824055.1 Acidobacteriota bacterium | reverse complement strand
CGGCGCTTTGGCCGCCAGCAGATGCGCGAGCTTCTTCGCCTCGTCCATGAGCGAGGCGGCCGGAAACACATGATTGACGAGCCCGATCCGGTACGCCTCGTCCGCGCCGATCATGTCGCCGGTCAACAGCAACTCCTGCGCGCGCCCGCGGCCGATCAGGCGCGGCAGGCGCTGCGAACCGGCGTAGCCTGGAATGAGTCCGAGGTTGATCTCGGGCTGGCCGAACTTCGCGTGGTCCGCGGCGAGCCGGATCGTGCATGACATCGCCAGCTCGCAGCCGCCGCCGAGCGCGAACCCGTTGACCGCCGCGATCACCGGCTTGCCGAGCCGCTCGATCCGGTTGAACACGCGCTGACCGTGACGCGCGTGTTCGCGTCCACCGACCGGCGTCTGCACGGCCAGCTCGTTGATGTCCGCGCCAGCCACAAACGACTTCTCGCCCGAGCCGGTCAGCACAACCGCGCGCACCGAATCGTTCGACGCGGCCGCCTCCAGCGCGAGCATCAGCTCCGCGAGGGTCGCCGCGTTGAGCGCGTTGAGCACTTTCGGCCGGTTGATGGTGATGACGAGGACGCCGCCGTCCTGGTCAACGATCAGGTTCTCGTAGGCCATAACTTATTGATTATATGCAGGATACGCGGGAACGCCGCGCCGCGACCGCCAGTACGTCTTCACGGCGGACCTACCGGAAGAAGATGTATTGGAGCACGCCCAGCAGCAACCCGCCCCCGACGAGCGCGGCGAACGTCTGGGCGGCGAACCTGGCCTGCGCCGCGGGCTCGTCGCGCTGCAGCACGGCAAACACCACCGACACGCACGCCGCGCAGAGCACCATGACGCCGAGGTGCACGCTCATGACTTGCGCCCCGTTCCGAGGTCGAACACGTCGAGCACGGCCAGCGTGTTCAGCAAGCCCGCCACGATCAGGAACGTGTTGCCGTACTCGTAAGTCGCCGCCACCACGTCGCCGGCGCCCCAGCCGGCAATTGCGGCCACGACCCGCGGCGCGCCGAGACACCACTCGGCGGCCGCGGCCAGCCACACCAGCGGCTCCGGGCCGCCGAAGGGAAATACCCGCCCGCCAAACGCCAGCCCGCACGCAAACATCAAGGTCAGGACGATGAGCAGGATGATGGCTGTGCGGGGCTTGCCGTAGAGGGCATGTCCCAGTCCGGGCACCAGCCACGCGCCGATGCACGCGAGCGCCACGCTGGGACGATCTGGCGGCAGCGTTTTGTTGTTCACAGGATCAGCTTTCCAAAATGCTCTTCGTAGCGCTGGACGAACTCGCGCCAGGAATAGCTATGCGACGTGCCGCCGAGGTGTTCGAGCGCGTAGGTCGCCGCGACGCTGCCCAGCCGCCCGCACACTTCGTCACTGGCGCCGGACGCGAGGCCCTTCATGAAGCCACCGCGGAACGCATCGCCCACGCCGGTGGGATCGGCGATCTTGTGCGGCGTCACCGCAGGAACGTCGACCTGCGCGCCCTTGCGGTGAATGGACGACCCGTGCTCGCCTTTGGTGATGACCAGGAGTTCGGCACCGGCGAGGATGTCCGCTTCGCTCTTGCCGGTCTTCTGGCGGATCAGCTCGAACTCGTAGTCGTTGCAGATGACCATGAACGCGCCCGACAGGCCGTCGCTCAGTTCCTGGCCCGACATGCGCGCGCACTGCTGGCCGGGATCGAAGATGAACTTGATCCCGAGCGTGCGGCACTCTTCGGCGTACTGCACCATCGCCGCCGGATCGTTGGGCGAAATGATCACCAGATCGATGGCGCCGGCCGTGCGGAACGACAGCTCCGACGCATGCGCCATCGCGCCCGTGTAGAACGACGCGATCTGGTTGTTCGCCTCGTCGGTGCTGCAAAAGAACGACGCCGTGAACTTGTCGGGCACGATCCCGACGAGCGAGGTGTCGACGCCGGCCGCCTCGAGCCAGCGGCGGTACTCGTCGAAGTCCTGGCCGGCCGTGCCCATCAGGTACGGGCGCTCGCCGAGCAGCGCGAGCGTGTACGCGATGTTCGGCGCGCACCCGCCGCGCCGCTTGTCCATCGAGTCGACGAGGAAGCTCAGGCTCACGCGCTGGAAATGCTCCGGCAGGAAATGTTCCGTGAACTTGCCCGGAAAGGACATCAGGTAGTCGTACGCGATCGATCCCGTCACCACTGTTCTCATCTCAGGTACTTTCCGACTATAGGGGCCAGCTTGGCTTTCGTGGCATCCGGCACGGCGTCCGGCCGGGTAATGATGGCGGTGGCGAGGGCGGTCGCACAGCCGCACGTGCGTTCGATCGGCAGATGCTCGACGGCGTTCGCCATCACCTGCTGGGCCGTGGCCGCATTTTGCGTCAGATTCGAGACGATCATCTCCACCGTGACCGAATCGTGGCCGGGGTGCCAGCAGTCGTAGTCGGTCACGAGCGCGATCGTCGTGTAGCAGATCTCCGCCTCGCGCGCGAGCTTGGCCTCCTGCAGGTTCGTCATGCCGATGATGTCGAACCCCATCGCGCGGTACGCCCCCGACTCGGCGATCGTGGAAAACTGCGGGCCTTCCATGCAGACATACGTGCCGCCCCGGTGCACGGTGGCGCCGACGCGCTTGGCCGACTCGAACGCGATCGCCGACAGCGGCGCGCAGAACGGATGCGCGAATGCCACGTGCGCGACGAGGCCGTCGCCGAAGAACGTGCTCACGCGCCCGCGGGTGCGGTCGTAGAACTGCGACGGGATCACCAGGTCCAGCGGGTGGTAGTCCTCGCGCAGGCTGCCGACCGCGCTCGCCGACAGGATCCACTCGACGCCGAGCGTCTTCATCGCGTAGATGTTGGCGCGAAAGTTCAGCTCGGACGGCGTCAGTCGATGCCCGTGTCCATGGCGCGCCAGAAACGCCACCCGCCGGCCGCGCAACGTCGCCAGCACGAGCGGCGCCGACGGCTCGCCGAACGGCGTGCGGATCACGCGCTCCTCACGGTCGGTCAGCTCGGCCATGTCGTACAGACCACTGCCGCCGATGATGCCGATTCTCACGGGCTCAGACATTACTTAAAGGTACTTA
>JAKALV010000064.1 GCA_021824055.1 Acidobacteriota bacterium | reverse complement strand
CCGAGGATGAACCAGCCGCGATCGATCACGCGTTGGATGGCCGCGTGCACGGCTTCCGCGTCCGGGCCCGGCCGCAGATCCATGAACGGCACGCGCGTGTTCACGAGGGCGGCTCCAGATAGCGCGCGAGGTTCGGACGATAGTAGGCCAGCGTGCGCCGCAGTCCGTCCCGCAGGTCCACGGTGTTCCGCCAGCCGGTGACGGCCGTGAACTTCGACGAATCCGAATAGAACGAGCCGATGTCGATCTTGCGTTTCTCGTCGGGCCACGGCACGAAGTTGACGCGTCCGGTGCCGGCCTCTTCGAGCAGCAGGGTGACCAGATCGCGGTGGCTCACCGGGGCCGGGCCGCCCACATTGAATACGCCGCCGTTGACCGCATCGGTCGCGCCGGCGCGCAGAAACGCGTCGGCCGCGTCATCCACGTACACGAAGTCGCGCAACTGCGAGCCGTCGCCGTAGACCTGGATCGTCCCGCCTTCGAGGGCCGTGCGGATGAACCAGCCGATAAAGCCCTGCCGGTCGTGCCGGATGAGCTGGCGCGGCCCGTAGATATTCGTCAGGCGCAGCGAACACGCGCGCACGCCGAAGACGTTGTTGTAGACGATGTGATATTGCTCGCCGGCGGCCTTGTTGATGCCGTTGATGTCCGTGGGCCGGACCAGATGGGTTTCGTCAACCGGCAGGCGATCGGGCTTTCCGTAGATCTGCCGCGTGCCGGCGTAGACGAGCTTGGCCGATGGATTGTGCGTGCGGCACGCTTCCAGCATGGTCAGCTGGCTGTGGCAGTTGATCTCGAGATCGGTGTGCGGATCCCGCATGCTGTCGATGTGGCTCACCTGGCCCGCGAGATTGAAGATGACCTCGCGGTCCCGCACCAGGTAGTTCATGGTGTTGGCCTGGCGGACATCGGCGATGTTCACCGTGACGCGCGATTCGATCCCGGCAATGTTGAACCGGTTGCCGCCGTAGTCGGGGATGAGCGAATCGATCAGCAGGACATCCGCGCCGAGCGCCGCGAGCTGATGCGCGAGGTTGGAGCCGATGAAGCCCAGACCGCCGGTGATCATCACGCGGCGGTTCCGGTAGAACGCTCGATGCGGTGGTTCGTGCGAGGTCATCTGCGGGGCGGTCACGTCGTGCCTGGGCACACGCTAGCTCGGCTACTTCCGGCCGTCAAATCGCAGCGTCGCGATCTGCTCGGAGACGAGGCCCACCGCGAACAACAGGACGGCCAGCACGATCAACAGCACCGACGAGTTCGTGACGTGGCGTTGCGTGGCGATCGTCCACGCGCCGTAGACCGCGCCCAGCGCAAACGCGCCGCCGGCGACCGGCAGGAACACACGGAGCGGACTGAAGATGGTCATGACGCGGACGATGATCAACACGAACTTGCCGCCGTCACGCGCCACGTGGATCTTCGACGTGCCGATGCGCGGTTTCGCGTCGATCGGCTCGAAGGCGACGTTGTATCCGGCTTTCACGAATGCCAGGGTCGTGGTGGTCGGGGTGGAGAAGCCGTTCGGCAGGAGGTGGAGGAACTCGCGGAGGCCCTCGCGGCTGGCCGCGCGCAGGCCGGATGTCAGATCGGGAATGGGCCGCCCGGTGAGGTAGCTGGCCAGCCAGTTGAGAAAACCGTTTCCGGCGCGGCGCCGCCAGCCGGCGTGCATGTCGGCGCCGCGGGCGCCGACGACCAGGTCGTATTCGCCCAGCCGCGCCACGATGCGCAGGGCATCGGCGGGCTGATGCTGGCCGTCAGCGTCGACGATCAGGATGAACTCGCCGGTCGCGTGACGGATGCCGGTCTTGACCGACGCGCCGTTGCCCTTGTTATACGGATGACGAATGACCTGCGCGCCCGCCTGCCGCGCGGCCTCGGCGGTGCCGTCGACCGAGCCATCGTCGATCACCAGCACTTCGTGCCAGGGGGCTGCTTGAATCAGTGACGCCACCACGGCGCCGACGGCTGCCGCCTCGTTGAAGGCGGGGAGCACAACGGACACCTGGTTGGGATTGGCCATTGGACGGCGCAGGAATCCTATCACGCAGGACTATTTTCGTCTTATATTCGCCTTCGCCAGCCGGGCGAACATCTGACGTAAGTGCTGATTTTGCTTTAGTTTGCATTTGACAGTACGCGCCACTGGATCTACCATCGGCGTGGACTTTTCTGGACAAAAGTGGAGCATAACCGTGCTGCGCGGTAACTATCCCGCCAAGATCGATGACAAGGGGCGCCTCAAGCTCCCCGCGTCGTTCCGCGCGCTCGTGCAGGAAACGCACGGCACCGGGCTCTACGTCACGAGCATCACCGGCGAGTCGGTCCGCATTTACCCGATGCCCGTGTGGCTCGCGCTCGAACAGCGGCTGGCCAAAATGCCAAGTACGCATCCGGCGCGCCTGAAGTTTCTCGCGCGCGTCAGCTACTACGGTCAGCACGCGGAGTTCGACGCGCAGGGCCGCGTGATGATTCCGTGGCAGCTTCGCGCCGTCGCCGCCATGACGGGCGACGTGGATGTGCTCGGACAAATCGACTACCTCGACGTGTGGAACCACGACCGGTTCGTCCACAAGATGGCGGCCGAGCCGTTCACCGACGACGACGCGAAAGCGCTGTCGGAGTTTGGGATCTGATGTCCATGACCAGTGCCGCGCCGCATCACGCGCCGGTCATGCCGGCCGAAGTGCTCGAGCTGTTGGCGCCGCGCGAAGACGGACTCTACGTCGATTGCACTGTCGGGCTCGGCGGCCACACGGAGCTGCTGCTCGCCGCCGGCGCCGGCCGCGTGATCGGTCTCGATCGCGACGCCGCCGCTCTGGCGCGCGCGCGCGCGCGGCTCGCATCGTCTCCCAAGAATCTGCTGCATGCCGATTGGCCGGCCCGCGTGGAACTCGTGCACGCCGACTACCGCACGCTGCCCCAGGTCCTCGCCGAACGGCACATCACCGCCATCGACGGCGCGCTTGCGGATCTCGGCGTGTCGTCGATGCAGCTCGACGATGCCGAGCGCGGCTTCAGTTTCCGCAACGACGGCCCGCTCGACATGCGCATGGACGCGAGCGCGGGCGAGTCGCTGGCGGATCGCCTCGCCGACGTCGATGAAGGCACGCTGGCCGATGTGATCTTTCAGTACGGCGAAGAGCGCCACGCGCGCCGGATCGCGCGCGCCATTGTTGCGGCGCGCGGCCGTCAGCCGCTGGCGCGCACGGCTGAACTGGCGTCCGTCGTGCGCCGCGCCGCCGGCGGCGGCACGTGGCAGCGTCTGGATCCGGCCACGCGCACGTTTCAGGCGCTGCGCATCTGGATCAACGGCGAGCTTGAAGGGCTGGACCTGTTCCTCCGGTCGACGGTGGCGGCGCTCCGCGCCGGCGGCCGCCTCGTGGTCATCTCGTTCCATTCGCTGGAAGACCGGATCGCCAAGCACACATTCAAGGCCCTGGCCCGGCCCTCGGACGGCTCCGCGCCGCTGGGGCGCGTGCTGACGCCGAAGCCGCTCGAGCCCACCGAGGCCGAGCGCGCCGGGAATCCGCGGTCGCGAAGCGCGAAGTTGCGCGCGATGGAGAGAGTCGCATGAACAGCGTCGACATCGAATATGCGATCAAGAAGGACGTACGGAACAACCCCATCGTGCGCGAAGCCGACCGGCGGCAACGCGACGACTTCATGCGCACGGCGAGCGTGTGGGCCCTCATCGTGCTCATGGCGCTGTTTGCCGCCTGGCAGCACTTCGAGCTCCTGCAGCACGGCTACGCCATCGAGCAACTTCAGAAGGAGCGCGCCGATGAGGAAGCCATCAACCGCCGCCTGCGCCTGATGATCGAAACCCTGAAGTCGCCGGAGCGCATCGAGCAGAAGGCGACCACGGAACTGCACATGGTGGTGCCGCCGCCCGGCAGCACGCTGGTGATCGAACGCGTGCGGCCGGCGTCGGCGGACAAGGCCATCGTCGCGAGCGCCGACCCGGCATCGGGGATCCGGTAATGACGCCGCGGGAGCCGCTCGCGAGGGTGGGGCGCCTGCTGCCGCGCAGCGGCCGCGCGGCGCTCGGCGTGCTGACGCCCGCCGATCGCCCGGGCGATGCGTTCGAAGAGTCGTGGCGCGGTTCGCTCAAGCGCCGTGTCCTCATCATGGTGGGGCTGCTGGCGGTGTGGGCGGCGGTGCTCGAGGCGCGCTTCATCAACCTGCAGGTGTTCCAGCACCAGTTCCTGTTGAATGAGGCCGAGGATCGCCAGCAGCGCTCGCTGCCCGAGCGGGCGAAGCGCGGGGAAATCGTCGATCGCAACGGCCAGATCCTGGCGTATTCCGTGGACGCGGACACCGTGGTCGCGGTCCCGAAGGAGATCAAGAAGCCCGCGAGGACCGCCGCCGCGCTGTGCGCCGCGTTCGGCGACTGCACGCCGGCCGAACAGACGGTGCTCGCCTCGCGTCTTTCCGAGGACAAGGCGTTCATGTACGTGCGCCGCCAGATCGCGCCCGACGTCGCCGCCCGCGTGGCGGCGCTGAAGCTCGGCGGCATCGGCCTGCGTGCGGAGACCAAGCGGTTCTATCCGAAGAAGGAGCTGGCGGCGCACCTGCTCGGATTCGTGAACACCGACAACGCAGGCATCGGCGGGGTCGAGTTCACCTACAACAAGACGATCAAAGGATCCGACGGCGTGTCGCTCGTGCAGGTCGATGCGCGCGGCCGATCGATCCAGAGCCGGGTCCAGCGGCCCTCCACGCCGGGCGACACCGTTGAGCTGACGATTGATGAGTACGTGCAGTACATCGCGGAGCGCGAGCTGGCGGCCGGCGTCGAGAAGGCGAACGCCAAGGGCGGCGCGGCGGTCGTGATGGATCCGCAGACCGGCGAAATTCTGGCCGAGGCCAGTTATCCGACGTTCAATCCCAATTCGCCGCAGCAGGTCGCGAGCGATGACGATCGCAAGAACCGGGCGATCCAGGACATCTACGAGCCGGGATCCACGTTCAAGATCGTGACCGCGTCGGCCGCGTTTGAAGAGGGCGTCTTCAAGGTCGACGACATCATCGATACCAACCCCGGCGTGATCACGTTTCCCGGCCGCAAGCCGATCCGCGAGGACAAAGGCCACAACTACGGGGCGCTGTCGTTCGAGGACGTGATCGTCAAGTCGAGCAACGTCGGCGCGATCAAGATCGGCCTGCGCGTGGGCGCCGAACGGATGGAACGCTACGTCCGGCGTTTCGGGTTCGGCCAGACGATCGGCGCCGACCTGAAGGGCGAGAGCCGCGGCCAGCTGACGCCGCTCGCCCAGCTGAACGACAGCTCGCTGGCGTCGATGTCGATGGGTTATCAGGTGGGTGTGACGCCGCTGCAGATGGTGACCGCGGCCAGCGTGGTGGCCAACGGCGGCACGCTCTACCAACCCCACGTCGTGCGGGCGACGGTGCACAACGGCGTGCGGCACGCCATCGCGCCCACGCCGATCCGCCGCGCGATCAACGACACCACCGCCGCCACGCTGACCACGATCATGGAGCAGGTCGTCGAGCGCGGCACCGGAAGGCTCGCGAAGATCGACGGCTATCAGGTGGCCGGCAAGACGGGCACGGCGGCGAAGATTGTCAACGGACGCTATTCGACCACCGAATACAACGTGTCCTTCGTCGGGTTCGTGCCGTCGCGGCATCCGCGACTGGCGATCCTCGTCCTGGTCGACACGCCGCGCGGCGTTCCGCCGTACGGCGGCACCGTCGCCGCGCCGATCTTCAAGAACATCGCCGAGGCCGCGTTGCGCCAGCTGGGCGTGCCGCGCACGATCAATCCGGTGCCGCCGCTGCTGATTACCGCCGCCGCGACGGCCATGAACGCGCCCGTGGTCAACGCGCCGGTGGCGCCGATCGTGACCGACGCCCGCGGCGAATCGCTGGTGCCGGACGTGCGCGGACTCAGCGCCCGCGAGGCCCTGCGCATCCTGGGCCGCGCCGGTCTGTCCACGCGCGTGTCGGGCGACGGCGTCGTGGCCACGCAGTCGCCGGAAGCCGGCGCGCCGCTGGAGCGCGGTGGGTACATCTCGCTGCAGTTGAAGCGCTTCGGAGCCGGCCAATGACGCTGGGCCAACTCGTGGCCGAGGCGCGCACGCTCGCGCCAGGCGCGCGCGAGGCGATCGACCGCCTCGGCGTCGGCGGCCGCCGCGTGAGCGCCGTCGTGCACGATTCGCGCGCGGCGTCGTCGGGCGGCGTGTTCGTCGCCGTCAAGGGCCAGCGCGCCGACGGCACCATCTTCGTGGAACAGGCGGCGTCGCGCGGCGCGGTCGCGGTGGTCGCCGAGACGCCGGCGCCCGCGGGCGTGACCGTGCCGTGGATCCAGACCGTGGACGCGCGGCTGTCGCTCGCGGAGCTGTCGGCGATCTTCTACGGGCATCCCAGCGAGCACTTGCAGCTGGTCGGCGTGACCGGTACTAACGGCAAGACCACCTGCACGTATCTCTTGTCATCGATCTTCGAAGCGGCGGACCTGCCGTGCGGCCGGATCGGCACGGTGTCGTTCAAGGTGGCCGGTGGGGAACGCGACGCCTCGCACACGACGCCGGAAGCCTCGGAACTGCAGCGGCTGCTGCGCGAGATGGTCGATCGCGGCGACCGGGCCTGCGCCATGGAAGTATCGTCGCACGGGCTGGTCCTGCAGCGCGTGGCGTACCTGACGTTCCGGGCCGCGCTCTTCACCAACCTGACGCGCGATCATCTCGATTTTCACGGCGACATGCAGCAGTACTTCGAAGCGAAACACCGCCTGTTCGAGATGCTGCCGGCCGGCGCGCCCGCCATCGTCAACATCGATGATCCCCGCGGCGTGGAACTCGCGCGCACGCTGCCGCGCCTGGTCACGTACGCCATCGACCGCGCGGCCGACATCCGCGCCGTCGACGTCCATGCGTCGCTCGAAGGGCTGGCGTTTGACATCGAGACGCCGCGCGGCCGCCTCGTGGTGCGATCGCCGCTCGTGGGCCGCCCGAATGTCTATAACATCCTCGGCGCCGTCGGCCTGGCCGACGCGCTCGACCTGCCGCACCCGGCCATCGAACAGGGGCTGGCGCGCCTCGACGGCGTGCCCGGCCGTTTTCAGATGGTGTCCGGCCCGGCCGACGCCGTGCGCGTGGTCGTGGACTACGCGCACACCGACGATGCGCTCAAGAATCTGCTGGAGACGGCGCGGCCGCTGGCGTCGGGCCGGCTGATCACGGTCTTCGGCTGCGGCGGCGATCGCGACACGAGCAAGCGCCCGCTCATGGGCGCCGTGGCGGCGCGGCTCAGCGACCTCGTCGTGATCACGTCCGACAATCCGCGATCGGAGGATCCGGACCGCATCATCGAGGACATCAAGCGCGGCATCGTGCCGCCGCGCGATCCCGGCGGGCCGTCACGCGTGGCCACGCCGTTTATCGCCATCGCCGATCGGCGGCTGGCGATCGAACACGCCATCAAGAGCGCCGAACCCGGCGATCTCGTGCTGGTGGCCGGCAAGGGCCACGAGAAGTACCAGCTCATCGGCGAGCGCACGCTGCCGTTCGATGACGTGGACGTGGCGCGGGGCGCGCTGCAGCGCCGCGCCATCGCGCCGGTGTGACTCCCCTGGTGAGCGCTCCCGCCGTGATTGTCCTGTCCGCCAGCGTCGTGGCCCAGGCCGTGAACGGCCGCCTGGTGTCGGGCGATCCGTCGCGCGTGTTCGCCACGATTTCCACCGACAGCCGCGCGCTGCCGGATCGCGCCGCGTGCGCGCCCGCGCTCTTCATCGCGCTGGCCGGGCCGACCTTCGACGGCCACGCGTTCGTGCCTGGCCTGATCGCCATGGGCGTGGGCGGCGTGCTGGTGTCCGCGCCGGTCGCGGCCGCCGGCGCGACGGCCGTGATCGAGGTCCCCGATACGCTGGCGGCGCTGCAGCAACTGGCGCGTCACGTCCGTCGCGCGAGCCGCGCGCGGGTGGTGGCGATCACCGGCAGCGCCGGTAAGACCACCACGAAAGAAATGACCGCCGACCTGCTCGCCGCGACGTTCCGCGTGTTCCGCAACCACGGCAATCTCAATAATCACATCGGCTTGCCGCTCTCGCTGCTCGAGCTTCGCCATGGCGCGGACGTTGCAGTCGTCGAGCTCGGCATGAATCACGCCGGGGAAATCCGCACGCTGGTGGGCATCGCCGAGCCGGACGTGCGCGTGTGGACGAATGTGGGCGACGCGCACATCGGCCACCTCGGCTCGCGCGAGGCGATCGCGGACGCCAAGGCGGAAATCCTCGAGGGCGCGTCGCCTGCGAGCGTGCTCGTGGCCAACGCGGACGACCCGCTGATCATGGCGCGCATTCACGCGTGCGCCGGGCGCACCATCACGTTCGGCGAGCACGCGCGCGCCGACGTTCGCGCGGCCGGCATCCGCGATCACGGATTTGACGGGACGTCGGCGAATGTGTGGATCGGCGGCGCCGTCCACGACGTGCGCGTGCCGCTGCCGGGCCGGGCGAATCTGATGAACGCGCTCGCGGCCATGGCCGTGGCGGCCGACCTCGGCGTGCCCGTCGCCGACATGCTGCCGAACGTCGCCGCCTTCCAACCGATGCCGCGCCGCGGCGAAGTCACCACGCTGGCCAGCGGCGCGCGGCTGGTGGACGACTCTTACAACGCGAGCCCGGCGGCGCTGATGCGCGCGCTCGAGGCGCTGGCGGCCACGCCCGCCCGGCGGCGCGTGGCCGTGCTCGGCGAGATGCTCGAACTCGGCGACCTGGCCGCCGTGCTGCACGTGGCGTGCGGCCGCGCGGTCCCGGCGGCCGGCGTGGACGAACTGATCGTGGTCGGTGGCCCGGCGGCCGATGGCCTGGCGGCCGGCGCGCGCGCCGCCGGTCTGGCCGCGGCGCACATCCATCGCTTTGCCGACAGCGCGCGCGCGGCCGACGCCGTGCCGGCGCTGGTAGGGGCCGGGGATCTCGTGCTCGTCAAAGGCTCGCGCGGCACGCGCACCGATCTGGTGGCGGACCGGCTGAAGGGGCGGGCCTGATGCTCTATTTCCTCTTCGAGGGGTTGCACTCGCGCTGGGCGTTTCCGAACGTCGTGCAGTACATCACGTTCCGCACGGCGGCCGCGAGCATCACCGCGTTTCTGATCAGCCTGCTGTTCGGCCCGTGGATGATCCGGCGGCTGCGCGCGTTCCAGATCGGCCAGGTCGTGCGCATCGACGGTCCGGCCAGTCACAAGCCCAAGGCCGGCACGCCGACGATGGGCGGCCTGCTGATCCTGACCGCGGTCTTCATCCCGACGCTGCTCTGGGCCAATCTGACGAACCCCGACATCTGGATCGCGGTGTTGTCCACCGCGGGCTTCGGCGCGATTGGATTCGCGGACGACTATCTGAAGATCACGCGCAAGAACACCCACGGCCTGTTCGCGCGCTACAAGATGGCGGCGCAGTGCCTCGTGGCGCTTGGCGTCGGCGTGGCGCTCATCGCGCTGTCGCGCCACGCGCCGCCGCTCTACAACACGCACGTCCTCTTTCCGTTTTTCAAGGACCTGATTCCCGACATCGGCCTCTTCTACATCCTCTTCGTCGTGCTCGTGCTGGTGGCGTCATCGAACACGGTGAACCTCACCGACGGCCTCGATGGCCTCGCCATCAGCACGTTCGCGGTGTCGGCGGCCACGTTCACGGCGCTCACCTACGTGACCGGACACGCCAGGTTCTCCGAGTACCTGCTCCTCGTTCACTTTCCGCCCGTGGCCGAACTGACGATCTTCTGCGGGTCGCTGGTCGGCGCGAGCCTGGGATTCCTGTGGTGGAACGCCCACCCGGCCGAGATCTTCATGGGCGACGTCGGCTCGCTGGCGCTCGGCGGCGCACTCGGCACGGTGGCGGTGCTCATCAAGCAGGAACTGCTGCTGCCGATCGTCGGCGGCGTTTTCGTGCTCGAAGGGCTGTCGGTCATCATCCAGGTCGGCTCCTACAAGCTGCGCGGCGGCAAACGCGTGTTCCGGATGGCGCCGCTCCATCACCATTTCGAACTCATCGGTTGGGCGGAACCCAAGGTCATCACGCGGTTCCTGATCCTCGCCATCGTCTTTGCCCTGTTCAGCCTGACCACGTTGAAGCTGAGGTGATGACGATGAGCTTCAGCGTGCAGGACAAGACGGTGATGGTGATCGGGGCGGGCCGCAGCGGCGGACCGGCGGCCCGGCTGCTCGCGGCGCGCGGCGCGCGCGTGACGCTGGCCGACCGCGCGGCGGCGATCGAGCACGACGCCGACCTGCGCGCGGCCGGCATCGCGATCGAACTTGGTCCGCATCGCCTCGACCAGTTCGCGGGCGCCGATCTCGTGGTGCTCAGTCCTGGCGTCGATCCCGAGCAGGCGGCCATCGCCGCGGCGCGCCGCGCCGGCGTGCCGGTGATCGGGGAAATCGAACTCGCGTCGCGCTGGCTTCAGGGCCGGGTGATCGCGATCACCGGAACGAAAGGGAAGTCGACGACCACCACGCTGGCCGCGCGCATGCTGCAGGAGGCCGGCCTGGACGCGCCGGCCGGCGGCAATCTCGGACCGGCGCTGTCATCCCAGGTGGCCGCGTCCACGGCGAAGACCCTGCACGTGGTGGAAGTGAGCAGTTTCCAGCTGGAAGGCACCGACGCCTTCCATCCGTGGATCGCCGTGCTGCTGAATCTGTCGCCGGACCATCTCGACCGCCATCCGACATTCGATGCGTATCGCGCGGCGAAAGCGCGGATCTTCGCGAACCAGACCGCCGCCGACTGGGCGGTCATCAATCTCGACGACGAGGGCGCGCGGTCGCTGGCGCCTTCCGGCACGACGACGGGTCCGAGGCGATTCGATTTCGCGCTCGACGCGCCGGTCACCGACGGCGTCACGGTGGAACACGGCACGATCGTGAGCCGCTCCGGGCGCGACGTCAGGCCGCTGTTGCCCGTGGCGTCCGTGCAGGTACCGGGCCGGCACATTCTCAGCGACGTGCTGGCGGCCGCGGCCGTCGGCTGCCTCGCGGGCGTACCGCCGGCGGCCATGCAGCGCGCCGTGGAAACCTTTCACGGCCTCGAACACGCGCTGCAGCGCGTGGCCGTCATCGGTGGCGTGCAGTTCATCAACGATTCAAAGGCCACCAACATCGCGTCGGCGTTGCGCGCGATCGAGAGCTTCGAGCGCGGGCTCGTGGTGATCATGGGCGGCAAGTACAAAGGTGGCGATTTCGCCGAGCTCGCCGGGCCGCTGCGGTCGCGCGGCGCGTCGGTGATCGCGATCGGCGAGGCGCGGCCGCGCATTCACGCCGCGCTCGGCGCCGTCGTGCCGGTGTTCGATGCCGCGTCGATGGACGCCGCGGTCCGCGCGGCGGCGCGCGCGGCGCGCCCGGGCGGCACCGTGCTCCTCGCGCCGGCGTGTTCGAGTTTCGACATGTTCCGCGATTACACGGAGCGTGGGCGGGCCTTTACGGCCGCGGTGAAAGCGTTGGACGGCGCGGTCGCGAGGTGACCGCGCGGTGAGCCGTCGTCAGATCGGGCCCAGCGGTCTTGAGCTTACCGCTGGGAACATCGGCAATTCTGCCGGTGAGGTGGGTGTTAGGACCCTGGGCCCGACCTGACGACGCTGACCGCTGCGAGAGTCGGTCGCCGGATATTTTCGGCAGACCGGGAGTGGGCCGATAGGCCCGACCTGTTGGGGTGCCCGCGAAGGCGGGCGGACGAACGATGGCGAGAACACTGAAGTCGGACAAACTCCTGTTCCTGGCCACGCTACTGCTTGTCGGCACAAGCATCGTGATGGTGTATAGCGCGTCGTCGTTCAAGGCGATGACGAGCCTGCAGTCGCCGTACAGCGCCATGTTCAAGCAGATCGCCCTGGCGGTGCTCGGCCTGCTCGTGCTGTCGGCGTCGATGCGGGTGGACTATCGGATCTACCGGCAGCCGGCACTGATCTGGGGCGCGCTGGTCGTGGTGTTCGTCGCGCTCGTCGCCGTCCTGTTCATGCCGCACCGCAACGGCACGGCGCGCTGGTTCTTCATCGGGCCGATGAACATCCAGCCGTCGGAATTTGCGAAGCTGACGCTGACGATCTTCACGGCCGCGCTGCTCGAACGCCGGATGCACCGCATCAATGAGCTCGGCTACGCGCTGCTGCCGATCGGCATCGCGACCGGCACGTTCGTGCTGCTGATTCTGCTCGAGCCCGATTTCGGCACGTCCGTGGCCATTCTCGGCATCGTGATCGCGCTCATCTTCGCGGCGGGTGTGAAGTACCGGTACCTGCTGAGCGGCCTTCTCGTGCTCGGGCCGGCGCTGCTGGGTATCGCGATCCTCGAGCCGTACCGGATCCGGCGCCTGCTGAGCTACCTGGATCCGTGGGCCCACCAGCTGGACGAAGGCTATCAGGTCGTGCAGGGGTGGATCGCCATCGGCTCCGGCGGCATTCTCGGCCGCGGCCTGATGGCCGGCATCGCGAAGCAATCGTTTCTGCCCGAGGCGCAAACGGATTTCATTGCGGCCGTGATCGGCGAGGAACTGGGCCTCATCGGCATCACGTTGCTCATCGCGACGTTCGGCATCGTGGCCTGGCGCGGCCTGCGGGCGGCGGTCCTCGCGCCCGACCGCTTCGGCTCGCTGCTTGCCATCGGTCTCACGACGATGGTGTCCGTGCAGGCGTTCTTCAACCTGAGCGTCGTAACGGGGCTGGTGCCGAACAAGGGCCTGCCGCTGCCGCTCGTAAGCAACGGCGGATCGTCGCTGCTGATCAATCTGCTCGGCATGGGCATCCTTCTCAATATCTCGCAGCAGGCCTCCACGGTGGCGGCCGCGAAGGTGGGCGTGGAGCCGGAAGGGTGATGCGCGTGGTGATCGCCGGTGGCGGTACCGGCGGACATTTGTACCCCGGCGTGGCGGTGGCGCGAGAACTGCTGCGGCGGCAACCGGATGCGATCGTGACGTTTGCGGGAACGGCGCGGGGTGTGGAGTCGCGCCTGATTCCGAAGGAAGGATTTGAACTCGACGTGATTCGCAGCGCGGGACTGAAGGGTCGCTCGATCGTGGCGATGCTGCGCGGCCTGTTGATGGTGCCGGTCAGCCTCGCCGACGCGTGGGCGCTCGTGTCCCGGCGCCGGCCGCAGGTGGTCGTGGGCGTCGGCGGCTACAGCTCCGGCCCCGTCGTGCTCGTGGCGGCCCTCCGCCGCATTCCCACGATGCTGCTCGAACAGAACGCCGTGCCCGGTCTCACCAATCGCCTGCTCGCGCGCGTCGTCCGCGCGGCGGCGCTCACGTATGACGACGCCGGAAACTACTTCGGGAGGAGAGGCTTTGTCACAGGCAACCCTGTTCGACCTGAGTTTTTCACCGATTCACCGATTCCCACCGATTCACCGATTCCCACCGATTCACCGATTCTCAACGATTCACCGATTCCCACCGATTCACCGATTTCCGATTTGCGATCAGCGATTCCCGATTCCCGATCCGCGATTACAGATTCCCGATCGCCGATTGCCGACGAACGGAGGGTCTTAGTCCTTGGCGGCTCCCAGGGCGCGCACGCGATCAACGTGGCCATGGTGGCGGCAGCGGCAGAGTTGGGCCGGCGCCATCCAGGGCTCGAAATCCTTCATCAA
>JAKALV010000063.1 GCA_021824055.1 Acidobacteriota bacterium | reverse complement strand
AGCCACCACGGCCGGTCAAGCGGTTCGGGGAAGAATGAAATGCGAGCGGACGGAAGCGCGATTTCGAGGGCCACGACCGGAGGCCCACTGCGACGCCGGCTCAGGCGCGAGGGCCGAGCTGAAGCTTGGCCCTGCGTGCGATTGGGCGCGCGCTATTTGGCCGTCGCGATGCACTCGATCTCAACACGGGCGTTGAGCGCGAGTCCGGTGGCGCCCCATGCGCTGCGCGCCGGCTTGTGGTCCGGGAAGTACGTCGCGTAAACCGCGTTCATCGCGTCCCAGTCCTTCATGTCCGCCATGAACACGCTGCACTTCACCACGTGCGCGAGGTCGGAGCCCGACCGCTCCAGCACCTCCTTGATATTGTCCATGGTCTGCTTCGTCTCGGCCTGAATGCCGCCGGCGACCACCGCGCCCTGCGCGTTGGCGGCCGTCCCGATCTGGCCGGCAAGGAAGATCAGGTTGCCGGTCTGCACCGCCGGCGTGAACGGACGCGTGGGGCGGCCGAACGGCATGTGGTACGTGATGCCGTTGACCGTCTCCTTGAGCGCCTGAGCCGCCCCGGCCTGTCCGGTGGCACGCGCCACCCCATACCCCGCCACGACCGCCACCGCCATCAGAAGAACAACAACGCGAACGCGCATGTGATCACCTCGTTGAGAAGAGAAGCGGCGCCATCATACGATGGCGGCAACACGCCGAGAGCAATAACCGTGAAGGACGCAAAGAACGTAAAGGGAACCACTTAACGTTCGTCACGTGCTTCACGGTCGTAGGGTTTGCGCGGTGGTAGCATTCGCGCATGATCACCAGCCTTCTCCTGTTTCTTCTGCTGGCACTCACTCCGCAAGCCGCCCCGCAGGCCCCGGCCGCGCCCGCCCCGCCGACGCGCGCCCAGATCCTGCGCGGCGAGTACGGCAAGCTGCGCGCGAACAACGACCTGCTCTACTACCACCTCGACGTGAAGGTCGATCCGGACACGAGGACCATCGCCGGCAAGAACACGATCACGTTCCGGATGCTCAGCGAAGACTCGCGCATCCAGATCGACCTCTACGCCAACCTGAACGTCGACAAGATCCTGCTCGGCACCACGCCGCTCAAGTACACGCGCGAGCTCAACGCCGTCTTCATCGACTTCCCCGCGCCGATCAAGCCCGGCCGCGAGGTGTCCATCGACTTCTACTACTCGGGCACACCGACGCAGACGGGCCGCTTCGGCGGCTTCACGTTCGGCAAGGACCCGGCGGGCCGGCCGTGGATCTTCACCGCCTGCGAGGGCGAAGGCTCCAGCATCTGGTGGCCGAGCAAGGACCAGTGGAAAGACGAAGTGGAGTCGATGGACATCAGCGTGACGGCGCCGAGCGCCCTCACGGATGTCTCGAACGGCCGCTTCATGGCGAAGAAGGACGTCGGCGGCGGCTTCACGCGCTGGGACTACCACGTCAGCTACCCGATCAACTCGTACGACGTGTCGTTGAACATCGGCACGTATCAGCACTTCTCGGACACGCTCGGGCCCGTCACGCTCGACTTCTACGCGCTGCCCGAAGACCTCGACAAGGCGAAGACGCAGTTCGCGCAGGCCAAGCCGATGATCCAGGCCTACGAGCACTACTTCGGCGAATACCCGTTCGTGAAGGACGGCTACAAGTTGATCCAGGCGCCGTACACCGGCATGGAGCACCAGAGCGCCGTGACCTACGGCAACGGTTTCAAGAACGGCTACGGCGGACGCGACTGGACCGGCGTCGGCGTGAGCCCGAAGTTCGACTTCATCATCATCCACGAGAGCGGCCACGAGTGGTTCGGCAACGCCGTGTCGGCCGCCGACGTGTCCGACATGTGGATTCACGAGGGCTGGTGCACCTACCTCGAGGCGCTCTACGTCGAGCAGGTCTTCGGTGCCGCCGACGCGGTGAAGTACATCAACGGCTACAAGACAAAGGTGCAGAACAAGACGCCGATCATCACCACGCGCGGCCGGCACCAGGAGCCGCCGCAGGACATGTACTTCAAGGGCGCGCTCTTCCTGAACACGCTCCGCAACGTGATGAACGACGACGCCAAGTGGTTCGCGCTCGTGAGGGAGACCTACGACACGTTCAAATACAAGAACATCATGACCGAGGACATGGTGACGCTGTTCACGTCGCGCTTCGGCAGGGACATGACGCCGATCTTCAACCAGTACCTGCGCCGCACGGCGCTGCCCTCCCTCGAGCTCGTGTTCGACGCGCCGAACGGCAAGGTCTCGTACCGCTGGAAAGCGGACGAAGCGAAGTTCGCGATGCCGATCCGCGTGGGCGACGCCGCCGCGTGGCAGACAATCACGCCGACCACCGCCTGGCAGACGATGGAGACGAAGCTGACGAAAGACAGCTTCCAGGTGGCCACCGATCTGTACTTCGTCACCGTGAGCAAGACCGACAAGAATGGCGATCTGCCGGCCGCTCCGGCTGCTGCCGCAGCGCGCACGGTCTCGCCGGAGCAGGCGGCCTTCGACGAAGCAACGAAGATCAAGGATCTGGCCCAGCGCCTTCCCGCCCTCAGAAAGATCCAGGCCGACTACCCCACCAGCACCTTCCTCCGCCAGGTCAACAGCGTCGTCCTCAACATCCTGATCGGATTGCCCGACAAGCGCGCCGAAATCGGACCGGCCTTCACGAAGGTCGTGGCCGATGCCAAAGCCGGATATCCGCCGGCGACGCAGATTCTCATCCTGTCCTCGCCGATCTCGCGCGCCCTCGACCTCGGCATCACGCTCGATGGCGCCGACACCGCGGTGCAAGCGGCGCTCGACGCGGCCGATAAGAACACGGTCGATCCATCCGTTCTGGCGATGGGCCAGGAAATGCTCGGCCGCCTGTTTCAGGCCAAGGGCAACAACGCCGCCGCCGAGACCGCCTACCTCGCGGCGCTGAAACTCGACGGCGGTCTGAAATCGGCGCCGGTCGGCCTCGCGAAGATCGCCGCCGCCGCGGGCAACAACGAAAAGGCGCTCGCGTACTACCTGCAGGCCGCCGCCGCGGGCGGACTGAAGGGCGACGATGACGCGGCATTCCGGGCGCTCTACATAAAGGTGAACGGCAGCAGCAAGGACATCGACAACGACATCGACCGCGCCTTCCGCGAGTCGTTTCCCAATCCCGTCGAACCGGAGAAGTGGCGGCCCTCGCCATCGCGTACGTCGCGGATGGTGCTGTCGGAGCTTTTCACCGGATCGGCCTGTCCGCCCTGCGTAGCCGCGGACTACGCGTTGGACGCCGCCATGGAACGTTACCCGTCGAGCGCGATGGCCACGCTCGTGTACCACGTGCATATTCCCGGACCGGACCCGATGACGACGGTTGCGAGCGCGGCGCGCAAGGAGTACTACAAGCAGTACGTCCTCGGCGTGCCCACCTTCATCGTCGACGGCGGCCTCGCGCGGCTGGGTGGCGGGCCGCGCGGCAACGCGGGCATCACCTACGGCAACTACGCGTCGGTGATCGACGGCCGCATGAATGCGGCGCCGGAAGCGACGCTGGCGCTGAAGACGTCGTTGAAGGGCGGCACGGTCCGCGTCACCACGTCGATTTCGAATCTCGCGGCTCAGTACAAGGACGCGAAAGGTCTGACGCTGCAGGTGGCGTTGGCCGAGCAGGAACTCCGTTTCAGCGGCGAGAACGGCATGCGCTTCCATCCGCTGGTGGTGCGCGCGATGGCGGGCGGCGCCGCGCCGGGCGTGCCGGTCACGATCGACGCGTCGGGCAAGCGGTCGATCGACACGACATTCGATCTGGCCGCGATTCCGACGGACGTCACCTCGAGCCTTGCCGCGGAAATCAAGAAGCGGCGCGGAAATGAAACGGCCGGCAGCACCCCGGCGGTCTACAAGGCCGAAGGCCACGCGTATACCGCCGTCGATGCCTCGAAGCTGATCGTCGTCGCCTTCCTGCAGGACGCGGACAAGCACGTGCTGCAGGCGGTGCAACGGCCGCTGAATGAAAAGCAGTGGAAGAAGACGGAGAAGAGGTAGTGCTTCTTGCCGCATTGGTCGCCGTCTGCGCGGTGCTCGCGGCGGACCGCGCCTCAGCGCAGATCCCCGAGGATCCGATTCACTGGGCGCTCGCGGTCGAGCCGGCGGCCGCAACGACGACGCCCGGCGGCACGATCACGCTTGCGCTGACGGCAACGATCGACGACGGCTGGCATCTGTACGCCATCAGCGTCGGCCCGGGCGGTCCGACGCCCACCCTGATTAGCGTGCCGGCCGGCCAGGCGTTCACGCTCGACGGCGACATCAGCGAGCCGGCGCCCTCGTCGGCGTTCGATCCGAACTTCAACATGACGCTGGAGTTTCACGAAGGCTCCGCGAAGTTCACCATTCCGCTGAAGGTGTCGCTCTCGTCGGGTTACGGCATGCTGCCGGCGCGCGTGGCGGCGTCCTATCAGACCTGCAACGACCGGTTCTGCCTGCCGCCCAAGCAGGTTGTGAGCTCGACCCAGGTGAACGTGCGCCCGGACATGGCGCGGCTGCCACCACCGCCGCCCGACCGCGATGCGTTCAACAAAGCGCTGCAGGTGAAGGATCTCGCGGCCGGGATCACCGCGATCGAGAAGTACGTGTCCGACTTCCCGGACTCCGACATGGTCTACTTCGCGGCCGCGCGGGGCGTGCGGAACATCATCGACGCCGACGGCGCCGACACGACGCGGCTCGCCGGGTTCGTCCGCGCGCTCGAGAAGACGATGGACGACGCGGGTGCGAAGGGCGCCGCGCGGCCGTATCAACGCGCGGACGTGTACTACAACATGGCGCTCCGTCTCGTGAACCGCGGCGTGCTCGTCGACGATGCCGTCCGGCTGGCGGGCAAGAGCGTGCCGCTCTTGAGCCAGGACGATTTCATGGCGAAGGCACTCGCCATGCACAACGAGCGTCAGGCCAGTCTCGGCGCGCGCACGCCGGGCCGCACGCCGGATCCGTTTCCGCGCGCGGAATCTGAGGAGCGATGGACGGGGATCCGTGCCAATCACCTTTCCGTGCTCGGCCGGGCGCTGCTGCTGCAGGGCCACACCGCCGACGCCGAGGCCCGGCTGCGCGAGTCGTACGCGCTCGCGCCGGTGATGGAAACCGCGCTGGCGCTCTCGACGTTGAGTGAGACCGCCGGCAAGCTCAACGACGCGCTCGATCTCGCGGTGGCCGCGCAGTTGACCGGCCGGATGACCGCGCCGGAGTTCGCCCGGCTGCACGCGATCTACCGGAAGACGCACAACGGCTCGCTCGACGGCCTGGACGTCCTGCTCGACACGACCTATCTCGCGAAGCACGTCAATCCGATCGTCACAACGAAATACACGCCGACGCCGGCGCGCACGAACCGCACGGTACTGGCGGAGCTTTTCACCGGCGCGGCCTGCGTACCGTGCGTGTCGGTGGATCTGTCGTTCGAGCGCGAACTGGAGCGCTACTCGCGCGCCGAGCTGGCGCTGCTCGTGTACCACATCCACGCGCCCACGTCGGATCCTTTCAGCAACTTCGCCGTGGAGGCCCGCAGCGGTTACTACGGCATCCACGCGGCGCCGACCGTGCTGCTCGACGGCGTGATCGCGCCCGTCGGCGAAGGCGGCGGCCCGCTCGCCGCCGAGATCTTCGACAGGCTCGACGCCGCGGTCGGCAAGCGGCTCGAGGTGAAACCCTCCGGCCGGATCACGGTGACGGCGTCACGCACGGGCCCCATCGTCAGCGCGCGGATGTCCGTATCGGACGGCCCCGAGTCGTCCGAGACCGTGCGGCTACAGGCGGCGCTCGTGGAAGACGCGGCGAGCTACAGCGGCGAGAACGGGTTGCGCATCCAGCCCATGATTGTCAGAGCCATGCTGGGGCACGGCAATGAGCGCGGCGTGCCGCTGGGCAAGTCCGCGCCCGGGACGATCGCCTGGGACGTGGATCTGTCGAAGCTCGAAGCCGACAACCTCGCCTACTACGACTGGTACATCGCGGACCTGAAGAAACGCGCCAACATCGACGCGTCGTTCCGCGAAACGAAGAACACGATCAACGCCAATCACCTCTCGCTCGTCGTGTTCCTCCAGGACGACGTCACGCATGAGGTGCTGCAGTCGGCGTTCGTGCCGGTCAAGTAGGCGCGTCCGTCAACTGAGCTCGGCGATCTTCTCTTTGAGGATCTCGAGCGCGAGGTCGATGGTGTCGAGGTGCGTGCGGAACGCCAGCACGGCCAGCCGGATCGTGAACACATCGTCGATCATCGATGACGAGAGGAACACGCGGCCGTCCGCGTGGATGGCCTGGACGAGCCGTTGGTTGAACTCGGCCACGTCGCCCTTCGGTGGAACGTAGCGGAACGTCACGACGGAGAGATCCGGCGGCGGTCCCACGTCGAAGCCGGGCGTCTCGAGCAGCCGCTCGCGGAAGTAGCGCGCGAGCCACATCTTCTCTTCCAGTCCCGCGCGGAACGGCCCAACGCCGAGCAGTTTCAACGGCAGCCAGAGCCGCAGGCCGCGGAAGTGCTTGGTCAGTTCCGGCGACAGATCCGCGGGCGAGGCTTCATCGCGCGACGCCTGCGTGTCCTGCATGTAGTTGGCGACGTAGAAGTGCGCATCCTGCATCGCACGCGTGTCCTTCACGAGCACGGCGCCGCTGCCGTACGGCAGGAACAGGCCTTTGTGCGGATCCATGATGATCGAGTCCGCGCGATCCATGCCGCCCAGCACCTTGCGTCCTTCGTCGCAGAGCGCGAAGAACGCGCCGTACGCCCCGTCCACGTGCAGCCACAGACCGTGCCGGTCGGCGATGTCGCCAATCGCGCGCATCGGATCCACCGCGCCGACGTCGGTGGTGCCTGCCGACGCGATCACGAGAAACGGCCGCAGCCCCGCGGCGACGTCGCCCGAGACCAACCGCTCGAGCGCGTTCGCGTCCAGCCGGTGCCGCGCATCCATCGGCACGTGCCGGATCACGCACTCGCGCAGGCCCGCGATGCGAATCGCCTTGTCTACCGAGTGATGAACATGGCTGGTCAGGTAGATCACCGACCGTGGAATGTCACGCGCCGTGACCTGCCGCGCGTCCCGGGCGGTGACGACGCCGATCAGGTTGGCGATGCTGCCGCCGGACGTGAGATTGCCCGCCGAGGTCTCGGGAAACCCGACGATCGACGCCATCCAGCGCGTGAGCATGTGCTCCATGCGCACGGCCCCGGGCGAGGCGAAGAACACGCCGGCATAGCGATTGGTGACGTCGGCCAGATAGTCGCCGAGCGCCGAGTGAAAGATGCCGCCGCCGGGAATGTAGCCGAGATGGCCGCCCGACGCCGGATTCAGCCCGGGCCGGTCCACATGCTCGCCCACCATCGCGAGCAGGTCGTGAATCCCGACGGGCGCGTCGCCGATCGGCGAGTCGTAGATGCCGATCCCCTTGTCGTCGGTCGTCACGTACGCCGGCAAATTGTCGACACGATTCAGAAAATCGTTGGCATAGCCGAGCACCGGCGCGATCAGCGCGTCGCGCTCGGCCGCGGCCGGCTCGAGGCGGCGGGCGACGGCTTCGAGTTGGCGGATGCGCTCGATCATCCCTGCGCCACCTGCACCACCCGCGCCACCCGCGCCACCCGCGCCACCCGCCTACGCCCGCCCATTCGACACCGCCATCAGATTGCACATGCGGAACAGCAGGCGCGCGCCGACGTTGGCGTCCCACTCGCTGTCGCCCGGCCCCGGCGCCACCTCGTTGAGGTCGCACCCGATGATCGTCCGCCCCGACCGGGCCACGCGCTCGATCAGATACACCGCCTGCTCGAACTCGAGTCCGCCGGCCACCGGCGTGCCGGTGTTCGGACAGAGTTTCGGATCCAAGCCGTCGATGTCGAAACTGACGTACACGCGATGCGGCAGGCGCTCGATGATGTTGTGCACCTGCTGCGCCCACGTGGCGCCGGCGAACTGCGCGTGCTTCAGGTCGCGCTCGAAGAACGTCGCGATGCGCGCCGGCTCGCCGGCGATGACGTCGGCTTCTTCCTGGCAGTAGTCGCGTATGCCGACCTGCACGAGATGGCTCACCTGCGGGAGGCGCAGCGCGTTGCGCATGATCGACGCGTGCGAATGGGTGAAGCCCTCGTACGCGTCGCGCAGGTCCGCGTGCGCGTCGATCTGCAGAATGCCGAACGACTCGTGCGCCGCCGCCAGCGCTTTCAGCAGTCCGAACGGCGTGCTGTGGTCGCCGCCAAGCAGGGCGACCAGCTTGCCCTGGTCCAGCCAGTGCCGACAGCGGGTCTCGACCCACGCGTTGAGCCAGCGGGACCCGGCGTTCACAGCGTCCCGGATACCCTCGGTGGCCGCCACGCTCAACGGGTCAACGCCCGTGGTGATCGCGTCGATGTACGACTTCGCGTCCTCGCGCAGCCGGGCTGCCGCGTCGCGCACCTCGGCCGAGATCTCATCCATCGCGAGCCCGATCTTCCACGCCTCGGGGACCGACGGGTCGTACAGGTCCACCTGCGCGGACGCGGCCAGGATGGCGTCCGGACCGCGCGACGCGCCATCTTTATAGGACACCGTGACATCCCACGGTACGGGGACGACCACGACTTCTGCTTCGCTCGTGTCAAACGGCAGCCCGAACAGGCTGCTGGCGGGATCGGCGGGGCTGTTGGGATCGAAACCGGTGATCTTTTCCGCTCGGCTCATGCTCAAAGGATAGCTGGTATCATGTGCACGTACTTCGCCTGAGCAATTTGCACGCCCCAGACGTCGGAATCGGAGGCTGTATGACTGAGCCGATCGTTCATCCGCCCGCCAACATCGAAGAACGAAACGAACACGACAACGCGCGCTTTGCGCACATGCAGGAAGAGCAAGCCTGGGAGAAGGAAGCCCAGATGCGAAAGATCAAGATCATCGCCGGCTTTGTCGCCGCCGGCGCGCTGATCTGGGGCTGGATGGTCTTCGGCTGAGGCGCGATTTACCGGTCGATCCGCGCCACGCCCCGGCCCGGCTGCGGGAAGCGATCGAACACCGCCGGATCGTGGCCAGGAACGACGAGCGCGGGCGTTGCGGCCAGTTGCAGCATGATGCCCGGCAGCATCTCCTTCGCATCACCGTCCACGAACCGCACGCGTCCCGCGGCCTTCAGCGCCGCGAGCATCGCCGCACCGTCGGCATCCACGCCGCCGCCGTGCAACATCTCGCCCTGGGGACCGATGGAGTACTCGTACTCCTCTTTTTGTATGTGAATGACGGCCTTCGGGAACAGGCCCACGCCATCGACATGGTCCCAATGCGAATGCGACACGATGATGTCGGTCACGTCCTCGGGCGCGATCCCCAAGCCGGCGCGCAGCGCCTCCGTCACGTAGTGCTGCGGCTTCCATTGCTGGTCGTCAGATAACAGCCGGCCGGGAGCACCACCGCGTTAGGCGGCGGTGGCCGCGGCGAACCCTGGCGGCGACCGGGGCGGAAGGACTATGATCGCCGCGAAACACGCGCCCTCTCGAGGTCACCTCATGACACGCCGTCCGTTGCTGTTTTCCGCTCTCCTGCTCTCCGCTTTCGTCATGTTGTTCTCGGGCTCCGTGAGGACGCAGACCGCGCCGCCGCGCCGCGCGCTCAGTCTGGACGACCTCGCCAAGGTTCGCGCGGTCAGCGATCCGCAAGTCTCGCCCGACAGCCGCTGGGTGGCCTACGTCGTCGGCACGATCGACGCCGAAAAGGACACGCGCGATTCCGACCTGTGGATGGTGAGTTGGGACGGCCGGACCGACCTGCGATTGACATCCACGCCGGAGACGAGCGAGACGCATCCGCGCTGGAGCCCTGACGGCCACTACCTCGCGTTTCTCACGTCGCGCGGCGACGAAGCGGCGAAGAAGAAGGGCGCACAAGTGTGGCTGCTCGATCGTCGCGGTGGCGAGGCCCAGAAGCTGACCGACGTCAAGGGCGGCGTCTCGGATTTCGCGTGGTCGCCCGACAGCGCGCGTCTCGTGCTCGCGGTGGACGATCCCGATCCCAACGACGAGCCGGATAAACTCGACGGCTGGAAGCGGAAGACCGCGCCGCCGATCGTGATCGACCGCTATCACTTCAAACAGGACGGGCGGGGTTACCTGCAGGCCCTGCACACGCACTTGTCGATTTTCGATATGGCCTCGCGCAAAGGCGAGCCGCTCACGAGCGGCGCGTTCAGCGAAGAGGCGCCGGCCTGGTCGCCCGACGGCAACGCGATCGCGTTTGTCAGCAACCGCGCCGCCGACCCCGATCGCACCGAGGACAGCCACGTGTTCGTTGTCGACGCGACGCCGGGCGCGGCGCCCAGGCCTTTGACGACCTTCGCGGGTCCGAACGGCGGACGGCCGTCGTGGAGTCCGGATGGAAAACTCATCGCCTACCTCCAGGGCGATGAGACGAAGCTGTCCGCGTACCAGCTGGACAAGCTGGCCGTCGTGCCAGCTGCCGGCGGGCCGGCGCGGGTGCTGACGGCCGCGCTCGATCGCGCGGTGAGCGGCCCGATCCTGTGGTCGGCGGACGGCGCGTCGCTCTCGGTTGTCGTCCAGGACGATCGCACGACGTACGTCGGCCGAGTGGCTTCCGCCGGCGGCGCCGTCGAGCGCCTCACGGCCGGACAACGAACGGCGTTTGCGACGTCGGCCCGCGCGGCGGGTGGATTCGCGATCCTGACCGGCACATCCACGGAGCCCAACGAAGTGCAGGCGCTCGAGAACGGCGCGCTGCGCCGGCTCACGCATCAGAACGACGCGTGGCTGGCCGGCATCGGTCTTGTCGCCGCCGAGGAGTTCACGTCAACGAGCAAGGACGGCACCGAGGTCCACGGGCTGATGTTCAAGCCCGCGTCATCCAGCAACGGTCGGCGCATGCCGACGCTGCTGAACATTCACGGCGGACCGAACGGGCAGGACGAGCACAGCTTCAGCTTCGAGCGGCAGATCCTGGCGGCCAACGGCTACGTCGTGCTGGCCGTCAACTACCGCGGCAGCGCCGGACGCGGCGGCGCGTTTCAGAAAGCGATCTTCGCGGATTGGGGAAACAAGGAAGTGGTGGATTTGCTGGGTGCCGTCGATTTCGCGGTGGCGAGCGGCGTGGCCGATCCCGATCGGCTCGGCATCGGCGGCTGGAGCTACGGCGGCATCCTCACTGACTACACGATCGCGACCGACACGCGCTTCAAGGCGGCCGTGAGCGGCGCGAGCAGCGCGCTCCAGACCTCGATGTACGGCGCCGACCAGTACATCGTGCAGTACGACACGGAGATCGGGCCGCCGTGGAAGAGCCAGGATCTCTGGATCAAGCTCTCGTATCCGTTCTTCCACGCGGATCGCATCAGGACGCCGACGCTCTATCTCTCGGGCTTGCGCGACTTCAACGTTCCGACGATCGGCGTCGAGCAAATGTATCAGGCGCTACGGAGCCTGGGTGTCGACACCGAGCTCGTGCTCTATCCCGGCCAGTCACACGGCATCACGACGCCGAGCTACGCGCGCGACCGGCTGTCGCGGTACCTCGCCTGGTTCAAGAAATACCTGAAGTAGCCAGCGGCGCGGCGATCGCGACTATTTCGGAACGACGACCTGAAGATTCGGAATCACGGGCGCATGTTCAAAGCGCTGATAAGTGCGCATGTAGGGCCATCACGCCCGGCCGGCGGCGTCCGTCTTCTTCAGCATCCAGCGGTACAGGTAGATCACGAGCCCGACGAAGCCCAGCAGCCCCAGCAGCTTCGCCGGCGCAAAGTCTTCGGGCACAAGTGCGATCGGCGCGTCGCTCGAGAACGCCACAATTAGGCCGGCGTTGAGCACACCAAACAGCGACTCACCGACGATCATGCCGGACGCGACCAGCGTGCCCAGCCGCTCGGCGCGCCCCGGCGCGCGCGAGGCCGCGGCCTTCTTGTTGTACCAGTGCCCCACGACCGCGCCCACGACCACGGCGAACGTGGCCGACATCGGCAGATAAATGCCGATGCCCACCGCCAGCGGCGGCAAGCTGCCCTTCTTTGTCAGCGTCAATACGGCGTCGATCACGATGAGCCCCGCGCCGATGAGCGCGCCGATGCCGATCATCTTCCAGTCGAGGCTGCCGCCGATAACCCCCTGCGCCAGCGCGGAGATCAGCGTGGCCTGCGGCGCCGGCAACGGATTCTGCGCGACCACGCCGACATTCGCCGCGCCGGCAA
Organism: Acidobacteriota bacterium; assembly: GCA_021824055.1. Classification (GTDB taxonomy): domain Bacteria; phylum Acidobacteriota; class Vicinamibacteria; order Vicinamibacterales; family SCN-69-37; genus SCUN01. Next base: position 1,418 of record JAKALV010000063.1, on the reverse strand, counting down.
AGCCGTAGGCCTTCGCCAGCAGATTCAACACCGACGGAATCACCGCCGCGCCGGCGCCGACGCCCACGATGAGCGCGATCTGCTGCTTCATCGGGGACGCGCCGACGAGTTGTCCGGTCTTGAGGTCCTGCAGGTTGTCGTTCGAGATCGTGGCGCAGGCAAACACGATGGCCGTAATGAACAACGCAAACGCCACGAGCAGCGGCCGGTTCACGGGCGTCGGCGCCACGGCGAGCGACACGATCCACGCGCACGTCACGATGCCCAGAATGCCGATGCCGGAGATCGGGCTGTTCGACGCGCCGATGAGGCCGGCCATGTACCCGGCGACACCCGCGATGAGGAAGCCGACGATGAACACAAACGGCACGGCGATGAGCGTGAGCCGCACGGCATACGGCGCCAGCAACGTCGCGCTGGCAAACGAATATGACAGCCAGCCGGCCACGCCGAGACACGCCACGGCCAGCGCCACGATCCAGCCGGGCGCGAGGTCCCGGTCGCGCTCGTCGCCCGTGCCTGCCGCCTGCGAGGACCTGAGCGTGCTCACCAGTCCGCGCACCACCGGGCCGGCCAGTTTCGCCAGGGTCCAGATCGCCGAGATGCCGATGGTGCCGGCGCCGATGAATCGCACCTGCGTGCTCCAGATCCTCATCGTGTGGGCGGCGAACGACGCGGCATCCGCCGCGGGCTGGAGATGCGTCAGGATCGGCACGGCGCCGACCCACGCGATGAGCAGTCCGGCGAGCATCGCCATGCCGACCGACAAGCCCACGAGGTGGCCCGCGCCGAACAGCGCCAGCGACCACGCGATCTGGTAACCGCTCGCCGCCGAGCCCGCGACGCGAAACACGCCGCTCACTTCACCCGCGATCACGCGCGTTGCCGCCACGATGGCCAGCCCGGCGGACGCGACGGACCCGAGAACCACCGCGGTCAGGCCTTCGCGCGCTTCGCGCGGGTCGGTGTTCGCGTCGCCGCGCGCGCCCGAGCCCACCTTCAGCACTTCAGCGGCCGCCACGCCCTCCGGATACGGCAGATCGGAGTTGGTGACCAGCGCGCGGCGCAGCGGGATCGTGAACAGCACGCCCAGCACGCCGCCGCTCACGCAGATCAGGAACGACTGCCAGAACGGGAATCCCGTCCACCAGCCGACGATCACCAGGCCGGGCAGCACGAAGATGATCGCCGACAGCGTGCCGGCGGCCGACGCCACGGTCTGGACGATGTTGTTCTCGAGGATTGACGAGTCCCGCACCGCGCTGAGGATCGCCATCGAAATGACCGCGGCTGGAATCGACGACGCGAAGGTCAATCCCACTTTAAGGCCGAGGTAGACGTTGGCGGCAGTGAAGACGGTGGTGATCAGCGCGCCGAGCACCAGACCGCGGATCGTGAGTTCCTTAGGCTGCATGAGC
>JAKALV010000062.1 GCA_021824055.1 Acidobacteriota bacterium | reverse complement strand
AACTTCTTGCCCTTTCACTTTCTACTTCCCCGTGATCTATCGCCGCTCGTTGAGGCTCGAGCCCACCATCTCGAACGCGGACATGTACTTGTCAAAGAGCGCGGCGGGCCCGACGTAACTGAGCATCACCAAGTGGTTGCGGTATTCCACGACGGCCGCCAGCTGGCGGAAGGGGGTCTCAGCGCCGTTGGAGTACTTTCCCACGTAATTGGCCACGTAGGCCCGGACTGCACGTCCATCGGATGTCTGACGGTCCGGGGTCTGCTCGACCTGGGCGCCGGGCAGCTTCTGAAGCGCGACGCGAACGCTCTCTCCGGTGGCATCGACCGACGCGCCGGCCTTGGGGTAGAAGGCCAGCCGGATCGTCATCTCGTAGGCTTCAGTGCCTTTGTTGCCCTCGATGATGTACACACCGTCGTTCGTCCGATGTGATACCCAGCCCTGCGGCATTTCTCCGCCATAGGGAGGCGAGTCGATGGTGAACGGCTGGCCACCGCCGGGCCGCGGGGCCGGGATGGTCGGACCTGCCGCCGCGGGATCCGGCGGCGGCACCGGCGCCGACCGGTTCAGCCCGTATGTGAGGCTGTTGCCCACCACCTCATAGGCGTACGAGAAGTCGCCGAATGACGCCTGCGGCGCGACGTACTTCACGTAGACGAAGTAATCCGGGTACTCCACCAGCCCGGTGAGGCGCTGACACATCGTCTCGACGCCGGCCGAGGTTGGGCACGCGTAGGCCGACTGCAACACGCGTAGTGCCCGGCCGTCGACGGTGCGGCCGGTGTCGGCACCGAGCACCGCGCCGTCCTTGAAGCGGAGGATCGCCGCCTGCTCCAGTGCGAGCATCTCGTCGATCGTCTTGCCGGGAAATGTCGCTTTGGGCGCCAGTTCCACATGCACGCCGGATTCGTAGGCGCCCGTTCCAGCCGGCCCGCGAAACACGTAGAGGACGGGCGACACCTTCGTGCCGGTCCACCCCTCTGGCACTTCACCTGAAAACGGCGCCGGTGCCAACGAAAACGCGGTCGTCCGCATGTGGCTGGCGTCCCGCGTTGACGCCGGGGCCGCTGTGCTCGGCATCATCAGCCCCGTGGCGTCCGGTGGCTGGGGGAGCGCCGCCAGTCGCCGCTTCATGCGGTCGAAGGCCGGTGAGTTCCTCTTCGTCGGCCGGCTGGGCAGCAACGCCGCGTATTCCTTCACCGCGTTGATCCGGCCGAGCGGTGACGGGTGCGACTGCATCATCTGATCCCAGGGGCTTCGTGAGGTCGGCGACATCTGCTCGAATTTCTGGAACAGGTCCGCGATGGCGGCCGGGTCAAAACCGGAATCGAAGGCGATATGCACCGCCAGGCGGTCGGCTTGCGACTCGTTGTCCCGGCTGAACGACTGCGCGTTGACGGGGCTGCCGCTTTCGAGCATCTTCGCGAGAAACTGCGACAACTTGCTGTTGGACCTACGGAGGTCCGCAATTCGTTTCTCATCCTGATACGACCTGGTGGCGGATTTGCCGATGTGGTGCGCGACCGAGTGGCCGATTTCGTGCGCCAATACGCCGGCCAGGGCCGCTTCACTGTCCGAGGCATCCAGAATGCCGCGATAGACAAAGATGAATCCCGGCGTCGTCATGGCGTTGACCTGCGCGGTGTCGAGCACGAACAGCTGATAGTTGGTCGGGAACTGCTTCGCATGTCCGACGAGCAACTGGCACAGTTGCTCGACATAACTCACGACCTCCGGGTCGGTCATGAGCGGCACACCAGATTCAGTGAGTGCCTTTGCGTACTGCAGGCCGAGCTGAAGCTCTTCCTGCGGCGTCGCCAGATTGGCCGCGCCTCCGGCGGGATTCTCGGTGATCTCGTAGCGGTCCGCGAACAGTTCCTGGGCGCCGGCAAGCAGTGCTCGCGCTTCGGCGGCCTCGGGACCGGCGAGCGGCAGCGTGACGTAGCGCCGCCAGAGTGTGACGGCGTCGCGATAGTCCTGAATCTCTTCGGCCGACGCGATCAGGCCGACGAGCGCGCGGGCGTTGGTCGGATCGTTCTTGTAGATGCCCTGGTACCGCTTCCGGGATTCATTGGCCTTGTGCAGTTTTAGATACGCAAACGCCGTCGAGAGGATGTACTCGCGTTCCTGGCCGTTCTTCTTCTCAGCGTCTCGAAACGCCTGCTGCGCTTCCGCCCACGCGCTCTGTGCGGCAAAGGCCATGCCCTTGCGATACGCCTCGTCGGCCTCGAACCCTTTCCTGTCGCCGGAGGGGCTCGGCGCGGCAACGCCGGGCCCAGGGCGCGGCGTCAGCAGACGCGTGAAGAACGCGCCGCGGACCTCCGGCGACGTCGCCGTCCGCTGCGCATCCGGGCGGTCGGCCGCGGGCGCGGCCGCGCCTGTCGCCGTGACCTCAAACCCCGCGAGCGCACTATCGAACGCGAGTTGAAGCCGGTTGAACGCAGTGGGCGCGCACCAGGCGATAAGCGTGTAGTAGATCTGGCTCGTGTCGCCGGGGTCGCGTGGGATGACGACGACGCGATACCGTGCGGAGTCATCCTGCAGTTCAGCCATGACGGCACGGCGTTTCAGGAATGTGCCAAGTCGCGTGCTCACGACTCTTGCGCCGGTGCTGGTCTTCATCTTCGTCACGACGCGCGCCAGAACTTCGCTGACGTCGGCGGGAGCCGGCTCACGCTGCACGTGGACGGTGACGTAGGCCTCGGTCCCTGAGGCGGACGCGATGCCGGCGGAGGCGCCCAGATCGGTTCGTTCCGTCCAGCCGGCGGGAATGGCGAGCACAAATCCATCGGCGGGTCGGGCGATCTGCTGTGGTTGAGCGGATATCGATACGGTTGACCAGCACGCGAGTGAGATCCACGCCGCTGCGCCAGCAGCGAGCCTAAATGGGACGTGCGGGCCCATGGGGAGCTCCTTTTCAGGCGGGAAGCTTGCCCGCTTCAAACACGAACGTCCATCCAGCCTGGGCCACGGCACGCTCGCAGGCCTGGCGGACAGCACCGAGATCCACATGGCCGCCGACCGGTCCGTTCACGCGGATTGACTTGGTCGCGGCGGCACCGCGCTGCCCTGCTGTTTCAACCGTCACGGCCGGCGGAGGCACTCCCCACGAAGACTCCTTCAGTACCTCGCGAAAGGTGGCGACGTGCGCGACTTCGTCCAGCGTGCAGGACGCGCGATAGTCGGCCTTGCGGCCACCGAGGAACCACTTGCTGAGCACCGCTTCGCGTGAGACCCGAATCAGGTCCGGAGAGGACTGGTCGAGCGAGAGGCCGAACGATTCGGCGGTCACGCGCAATTGCGAGGAGAGGGACGTCAGCGAATCCATCCGGGGAGCACCGTTGCGCCAATTCTAGACCTCTTATGCGGCGGCGGCGCAAGTTATCGCTTACCGCGGTCAGCGTAAGGGTGCCGGCCGCGCGGGAATCCTGTCCGACAGCAAGCCGAGGCTGACGGCGTACGAGTTCGCGCAGTTGTACCCCAGCAGCGCCTCGTAGTTCGCGTACACGAGGAAGAACCGTTTGTCGCCCCGGACGAGCGAGGCGTGGAGAGCGGTCCTGGGCAACGGCGCGCCGCCCGGCAGCCTGACGCCCAGCCGCGTCCATTCCTTCATCGGAAGCGCTTGAGTCATTTCCCGCTCGGCCTTGCAGCTGCCGGAACGCATCTTGACGGCGCGGTCGATGCGGGCGCGCGCGGCGGCGGTGAGGCGCACTTCTCGGCCCCACCGCACTCCGGCGGTCCAACCCTGTGCCTTCAGGTAGTTCGCGATCGAGCCGAACACGTCGGGGAGCGTGGTCCAAATATCGGCGCGCCCGTCATGATCGAAGTCGACGGCATACTTCAGGTAGCTGGACGGCATGAATTGCGGCTGGCCCATGGCGCCCGCCCACGAGCCCTTCATCTGATCGAGCGTGATGTGTCCGGCGTCCAGAATCTGCAGCGCGCTGAATAGCTCGTTACGAAACAGGGCGCGCCGCCCGTCGTAGGCGAGCGTGGCCAGCGCGGCCACGGTGGGCCGGATGCCGGTGAACGTGCCGAAATTGGATTCGACGCCCCAGACGGCGATCATGATGCTGGGCGGCACGCCGTACGCGTCCTCGATCTGCCGGAGGAGCTTGGCGTGGGTGACGGCCGCGGCTCTCGCCGTGGCGATCGTCTTCGGCTTCAACAGCCGGGCCACGTAGGTGTCGAGACTGATGACCTCTTCGGGCTGGGTGCGGTCGCGCTCGACGGCGACGGGCAGCGGCTCGACGCCCGTGAGCGCGGCGTCGATCGTGGCCTGACTGATGCCCCTGGCCGCGGCTTCAGTTCTCAAGCCGGCCAGAAACTCATCGAACGTCTGCTGCGGCGCGGCCCGCAGGGGGACCGCACAGAGCAGAGCGCAGGCGCAGAGCCGCGCGCACGGCAACCACCAATCGCGAGTGATGTTCACACCTCGCCGCCATAATGTCATACGGCGGCCCGGGCCTCCATCCCGCGGGGCTCCACCGGGTTGTCGGGGCTACTCCTCGTCCTCGGGCTTGGCCTCGCCGCGCTCGGCCTTGGACGCGGCAATGATCTTCGGCAGCAGGTGTGCCGGCACCTCGGCGTAGTGCGAGAACTCCATGTGGTACGCGCCGCGGCCGCCGGTATGCGACGTCAACTGCTGTTCGTAGGTCAGCATTTCCGCCATGGGCACTTCGGCTTTGATGACGGTCGACGAGCCCTTGGCGTCCATCCCGGCGATGCGACCGCGCCGGCTGTTGAGGTCGCCCATCAGATCGCCGGCATATTCCGACGGCGTGTAGACCTCCACTTGCATGACCGGCTCGAGCAGCGTCGGCTTGCAGCGGGTCATGGCGTCGCGGAAGGCGAGCCGACCGGCCATGCGGAATGACATCTCGTTCGAGTCGACGTCGTGGTACGAGCCGTCGTAAACCGTCACCCGGAAGTCGACCATCGGGTAGCCGGCCAGATACCCGCGCATGCGCGTGTCCTGGATGCCCTTTTCGATGGCCGGCACGAACCCCCGGGGAATGGCGCCGCCGAAGATGTCGTTGATGAACTCGAAGTCCGCGCCCCGCGGCAGGGGTTCGACGCGGATCTTGCAGTCGCCGAACTGCCCGTGTCCGCCGGTCTGTTTCTTGTGACGGCCGTGCGCCTCGGTTTTCGCGGTGATCGTCTCGCGATACGGGATGGTCGGCGGCTTCAGCGTGACGTCGACGCCGAACCGGCGCTTCAGCTTCGCCACGGTCACTTCGATGTGCAGCTGCCCCTGGCCGGACAGCAACAGATCGTGCGTCTGCGCATCGCGCGTCCACGCGATGGATGGATCTTCCTCGATCAGCCGATGCATGGACTGGCCCAGCTTGTCCTCGTCGCCCCGGCTCTTCGGCACGATCGCATAGGAGAGCACCGGCTCGGGAAACTGGATGGGCGGCACCGTGAAGGCGGCCTTCTTGTCGCCGAGGGTGTCGCCGGTGTGCGTGTCCTTGAGCTTGGCGACCGCGCCCAGGTCGCCCGCGTGCACTTCGGCGATATCGGTCTGCGTCTTGCCTTCGAGCAGCAGCAAATGGCCCAGTCGTTCGTCGGCATCCCGCGTGAGGTTGCGCGTGGTCGAGTCGCTCTTGAAGACGCCGGCGATCACGCGGAAGAGCGTGATGCGTCCGGCGAACGGATCGGCGATCGACTTCCACACCCACGCGATCGCCGGCGCCGTGTTGTCGGCCGCCAGCGTGGTCGGCTCGCCCTTCGGGTTCAATCCCGGGAACGGCCGGTCGACCGGCGACGGCAGGTAGTCGATGATCGCGTCGGCCAGGGGCTGGGCGCCGATGTTGTGGAGGCCCGAGGCGCAGCAGATCGGAAAGATCTTCGCCGCCCGGACCGCGCGCGTGAGGCCGTCGGAAAGCTCCTCCTGCGTCAGCGTGCCGTTGGCGAAAAACTTCTCCATCAGCGCTTCGTCCGCCTCGGCGACCGCTTCGAGCATCGTCTCGCGCGCCTCAGCGGCGGCCCCCGCCAGGTCGGCCGGGATCTCACCCTCGGATGTCTTGCCGCTGTCATCGGTCGCAAAGGTGTAGGCGCGCATCCGGACCAGGTCGATGACGCCCTTGAAATCCTTCTCTTCGCCGATGGGGAGGTGGATCAGGACGCACGCGCGTCCGAGATGATCGTGGATCGACTCGAGTGCCCGCGCGATGCTCGCGCGCTCGCGATCGAGGCGATTGACGACGACCAGGCGGGGCAGCACGCCGTCGGCCGCGGCTTCCCAGACCTTTTCCGTGGAGACCTGCACGCCGCTCACGGCGTCCACGACGACCACGGCCGAATCCGCCGCGCGCAGCGCAGCGCGCGCGTCGCCGAGGAAGTTGCTCATGCCAGGGGTGTCGATCAGGTTGATTTTGTGTTTGCGCCACTCGATGTGGGCCAAAGCTGCGGAGAGGGTGTGCTTGCGGAGGATTTCTTCGTCGTCGTAATCCGTGACCGTGTTGCCTTCGTCGACCTTCCCGAATCTGTTGACTGCGCCGGCGTCAAAGAGCAGGGCCGAGACCAACTGGGTCTTTCCGGCTCCGCTGTGGCCGACTACCGCCACATTCCGGAGTGTTGCAGCATCGTAAACCCTCATAGCGATACCCTCCCGTTATGGCGACCATATCTCCATTAACAGAAAGGGGCAATGGGGCAGAGGGCCAAAGGGGCAATTAAGATCTTCATTGCCTCTCTGCCGCTTTGTCTCTTTGGCTCTTTAACGCGTGTTATTCGTATCTGAGCGCCTCGATCGGGTCCAGGCGCGACGCGCGGATGGCCGGGACCATGCCGAAGAAGATGCCGACGCCGGCCGAGAAGCCGATGCCGATGGCGAACGACCACCACGGCAGCGAGATGGGGAAGCCGCTCAGCCAGTGCACCGCGTAGCCGATGGTGGCGCCACAGATGATGCCGATCAGGCCGCCAAGCGAGGTCAGGAAGGCGGCCTCGAAGAGAAACTGCCACAGCACTTCGACCCGCCGAGCGCCCAGCGCTTTGCGTACGCCGATTTCGCGCGTCCGCTCGGTCACCGAGATCGTCATGATGCTCATCACGCCGATGCCGCCGACCATCAATGCGATCGACGACAGCACGACGAGGGCCAGAAAGGCCGCTGAGCTGATCTGATCCCACACCTTGAGGACCGCGTCGGACGTGATCATGTCGAAGTCGTCGGGCTCGTCGAGATGCAGTCCGTGCCGGATCCGGATCACGTTCTCGACTTCCTTCATGGCCGTCTCACGGTCGACGCCATCGCGCGGCATGGCGCCGATCATGATGGGCCTGAATTCGCCGCGGCCGAAATTGGTGGCCTTCAGGCCGAACTGCTTCTGGTACGCGGTCTGCGGGATGACCACGAAGTCGTCCTGGCCTCCGCCGAGGCCGGTCGATGGCCTCGGGGCGGCGACGCCGATCACCGTGTACGGAATCAGGCCGAGGCGCACTTGCTTGCCGATCGGGTCTGAATTGGGGAACAGAGCCGTGTAGGCCGTCTGTCCCAGCACGATCACCCGCCGGCTGTGCTGGACCTCGGGTCCGGTGAAGTAGCGGCCGAGCGCGAGGTCCACATTGGCGAGGCGCACGTATCGCTCCGTCGTGCCGAGCGTGATCAGCTGCTTGGTCCGCTCGCTCTTGTAGTACACGCGTTCCTGTGTGCCACCCTGGCCCAGGATCACGTCGACCACGCCGATCGACGGCGCGTCGCGCTCGATCGCCGCGGCGTCATCGGGCGTGAGGTTCGGGCGCTTCATCAACTCCTGAAACGTCTTGCCGCTGGCAAAGCTCAGGCCGGAGAACTTTGAAATGTACACGACGTCCGGGCCGATGGCCTTGATCGAGTCCTTGAACGACTCGTCGAAGCCGCGGAGCAGCGAGGTCATGCCCACAATCGACGTGATGCCGATGACGATGCCGAGCACGGTCAGGAACGACCGCATCTTGTTGCCGCGCACCGTCTCCCAGGACATGCGCAGGATCTCTCCGAATAATCCGCCGCGCATCGTTACTCCGCCCTCAGCGCTTCGCGCATCGGTTACTCCCGCCGCAGCGCTTCGATCGGATCGAGCGCCGCTGCGCGCATCGCCGGATACATGCCGAAGAACAACCCCACGATCGCGGTCATCGAGATGCCCAGCACCACCGCCCACACTTCAACAATGGCGGGCAGGGGACTCAGCTTGCTGATGATGTACGCCACCAGGAAGCCCATGGCCGTGCCCACGACCCCGCCGAACGTCGAGAGCGTGATCGACTCGGTCAGGATCTGCCACAGAATGTCGCGGCGCCGCGCCCCCAGCGCCTTGCGCAAGCCGATCTCGCGGGTGCGCTCGGTGACGACCATCAGCATGATGTTCATGATGACGATGCCGCCCACCACCAGGGAGAGGCCCACGACGCCGATCAGGATCGCGAAGATGCCCGAGGTGGCCGTGTTGTAGATGTTCAGGAACGTATCCGAGGTGATGATCCCGAAGTTGTCGGGGGCCTTGGGCCGGAGCCGCCGCTGGATGCGCAGCGCCACGGTCGCTTCGTCTTTGGCTACCTGGACGAACGCCGTCTCGGTGGGCCGCACGACGAGCGTGAGCGACTGGCGCCAGTTGAACATCCGCTGATACACCGACAGCGGGATGACCGCATATTCATCCTGCGACTGGCCGAAGAGGGAACCCTGCTTGGCCGCGACGCCCACCACGCGGAACGGCAGGCCGTTGAGCTGCACGTATTTGTCGATCGGATCGAGCGCGCCGAACAGCCGGTCGGCGGCGTCCGCGCCGAGCACCGTCACCATCTTGCGATTGTCGAATTCCACGGGCAGGATGGACCGGCCGACCTCGATGTTGGTATCCGGCAGCTGGTTCCATTCCTTGGTGACGCCGCGCACGCTCAGCGTGTCGAGTTTCTCCATGCGGGTCTTGGCCTCGGCGCTGCTCTGCGCGCGGGCCATGACGAGGCCGACATGCGAACTGAACTTTCGGATGGCCTCCGCGTCAGCGAGCGTGACCTGGGGGTTGCTCTGCGCCCGCTCCTGCTCTTCGTCCGAAAACGTCGGGCCCGACCGGACCACCGAGAACTGGTCGGCGCCGATCTGGGACGTGATGGCGTTCGACACGCTCGCATTGAGGCCCTGCACGAGCGACACCACCGCGATGATCGACGTGACCGCCACGATGTTGCCAAGCACGGTCAGCATGGACCGCAGCTTGTTGGCCCAGATCGCGGACAGCGCAATCGCCGCCGATTCAATGAACCGCGACATTGCTATTTCTTCGCGGCTCCGCTGGTTGACGGGGCGATCTTCACCGGGTCGCCGTCCTTCATGCCGCGTACCGACGAGAACGGGCCGGTGATCACTTCGTCGCCTTCCTTGAGGCCGCTCAGGACTTCGAAGTATTTGTCGCCCGAAATGCCGACCTTGAGCGGCGTGAACACCGACCTGCCGTCCTTGATCACGAACACGCCCTCGAGTTCCTTGCGGGACTGCCCGGGCTTGAGATCGGCGCTCGTGGCCACGGCGCGCCGCGACCGATTTTCCTTGCCGGCGTCCACCGGGTCGCGCACGATCTGGCCGCTGGCGTCGACCACCATCTCGCGGACCGTCGTCGCCTGGATCGGCACCGCGACGGCCTTCTGCCGCGTGGCCGTCGTGATGTCCGCCGTGCAGGTGAAGCCGGGACGCACGTCGGGAATCGTCTCTTCGAGCGTGACCACCACCTTGAAGTTCGTCGCGCGCGTGGTGGCGCCCGCCGTCACGATCGGACTGTTGCCGACCTCGGTGACCTGGCCCTTGAACGACCGGTCCGGGAACGCATCGATCTTGATCTTGGCCTGTTGGCCGAGCGTGACGAACGGAATATCCGTTTCGTCCACTTCCACTTCCGCTTCGACCACGGACATGTCCGCGATGGTCAGCAGCACCGTGCCGGCGTTGTTCATCGTGCCGATGACCACCGTCTCGCCCTCTTCGATGTTGCGCTTGGTGACGATGCCGTTGATGGGGGAGACCAGCCGGACCTTGTTGAGGTCGTACTTGGCGCTCTCGAGATTCGCGGCGTCGTTCTTGAGGCGAGTCTCGGCAGTGAGAATCCGCTGCGCGATCTCGGCCAGCTGGGCCTGGGTGCTGTTGACCGCCAACTGGGCCTGGTCGAGCGCTTCGCGCGTGACGAGACCGCCCTTGAACAACTCGGTCTGCCGGCGCAGGATCTCCTGATAGTTCTTCAGCGTGAGACTGACCGTGTCACGGTTCTTCTTGAGCTCTTCAATCGACGAGCGCGACGCCGCGAGACTGGCTTCGCGGCTGTCCACCGCCGTCTGCAGGTTGCGCGGATCCACCTGCAGCAGGAACTGGCCCTGCTTCACCACGTCGCCCTCGTTGACGGCGAGGCCGACCACCTTGCCCATCGTTTCGGCGCTGATGTTCACCGAGCGCTTGGGCTGGATCTTGCCGCTGGCCGACACGATCGCCTCGAGGTCACGCTTCTCGATCTTCTCGACCGTGACCTCGATGCCGGTATCTTTCTTGAATACGATGTTGGCGTACGCCATCGCCCCGAGGAGTGCCACGACGCCGATGCCGATGAAGAGCTTCTTACGGTTCATGCAGGACTACCCTTTGCGGAGGAAATAGGCGAAACCGATGGCGATGATCGCGTACACGATGAAGAGGCCGGTCGCGATGCTGGACGTCTTGCGCTTGTAGAGCACGCCGAGGCCGATCGACAGGGTGAGCACCCACCAGATCTGGAAGAGGTCGACGGCACCGGCCAGATTGGCCGCGAACGAGCCCTCCTTGAGCATCGGCAGAAGCAGCCCCAGGTTGGCCACGCTCGAGCTGATGGACCCGCGGGCGAAGTTCATGATCCCGCCGAAGAGCGCGCCCAGGGTCGGCACGACCCAGGAGTGGGATGTCACCGCCATGACCTGCTTGAATTCAGCGGTCCCACCCATGATGGCGTTGAAGATCGCGTAGAAGATTCCCGAGACGATCAAGACCGCGATGGGGAAGAAAATGAACATGCCGACGACCGTGGTGTACGGCGTGTAGGCGGAGCGTTTCTCCATCGCCGCGTACGCCTCGTCGGTGACCGTCACGCCGAACCGCTCCATCTGCTGCACCTGGAAGTCGAGCTGGGCCTGGCGTCCCTTCTCGGTGAAGCTAAATGCCGACGTGCCCGCGCCGGTCAGCAGCGCGATCAGCGCCAGGATGCCGATGGCGTGGGGCACGCGTACCACGTGCTCGAACGTCGCTTTGGGTGAGGTGATGATGCCAATGGCGCGGGCGAATACACCCGGGAGCGCCGGTTCGGTGGCGACAGTCTCGTTCATGGGGTCTCCAGCGTGATCAGGCATCCACTAATGGACGCTCTGGCTAATTGTACTGTCGCGAACAATTACGTGTACGGAGGGTGCCAGGGTTCCAGGGTTCCAAGGTTCCAGGGTGCTCGGGCGCCAAGGTGCCGGGTGCCAGGGTGCTAAGCTCGCCTCATGCGCTTTCGATTGGCCCTTGCCGCGATTCTGACGGCTCTGCCGGCTTTGGCCTCCGCTCAGCTGCCGATGGAGTCGGTGGGTGCCCGGGCGCTGGGGATGGGGGGCGTCTTTGTTGCCGTCGCCGATGACGCCTCGGCCCCCTACTGGAATCCCGCTGGGCTGGCCACCGGCGGGCCCGCGGGGCTGACGTTTGGGTGGGCCGACTTTCGCTCGGGCGATCAGAAGGGCGACCCGACGGTCGGCCTGACGCGGCGCCACTCCTACTTCTCAAGCCTTGGGACGATGCCGCTGGGGTTGTCCGTGGCGCGGATCAGCGATACGCGGGTGACGGCCGTTTCGGCCACAACGGCCGAGATCCGGACCCTGGCGACGAGCCAATACGGCGTCAACCTGCTGCAGACGATCGTGCCGGGCCTCGTCGTTGGGGCCAACCTGAAGTGGGTCAGGGGGACCGTTTCGGAGGCCGAAGGCACCGGACTCTCGGCCGGCGCCCTGTTCTCCCGAGCGACAGAAACGTCATCGCACACCTCAAATGCGTTCGATCTGGACGCCGGGGTGATGATGGACCTCAAGCCGGTCCGCCTCGGGCTGACGATTAAGAATTTGCGACAACCGGCGTTTACAGATGTGGCAGGAATTGCCACGCGGCTGCCGCGGGAGATTCGCGGAGGCGTGGCCGTGATGCCGGCCGATGGCCTGACTCTTGCTCTAGACCTGGACCTGGACACGGTCGACCTGTGGGACGGTCCGCGTCGGATGATCGCCATCGGCGGCGAAGACCGCCTGACCAAACGGCTGGTGGCGCGTGCGGGTGTGCGTTGGAACATGAAAGACGACACCCGCCGGCCGGTGTATTCGGCTGGCGCGAGCGTGCGGGTGAGCAAGAGCTTGTGGCTCGACACCCATTACACGCAGGGCGACATCACACGCGATCGAGGATTCGGCGCCGCGCTACGCGCCGGTTTCTAGATCTAACTGGAGGGCCGGACCTTCAGGTCCGGCCAACCCGGGCCAGTAGGTCCGGGGCTCCTGGATCCGCCCCCGCCCGGTCATGTCCGCGCATACACATGGCCGTACGCCTCGGGGAACTTCTGCTTCGTGAGAAACGAATCAGCGCCACGCAACTGCAGGAGGCGCTGGCGCATCAGCGTACGAAAGGCGGCCGTCTCGGCTCCGCGCTGGTCCAGCTGGGGTTTGTCCAGGACGAGGACATCACGGCCATTCTGGCGCGCCAGTACGGCGTGCCGGCCATCACGCTCGCCCAGTTCGAGCTGGACCAGGCGGTGGTGCGGCTGATTCCAGCGGACACGGCCGCGAAATATCAAGTGATTCCGGTGGCCCGGACCGGCACGACGCTCACGCTGGCGATGACCGACCCGACCAACGTGTTCGCGATGGACGACATCAAGTTCTTGTCGGGCCTGCATGTGGAGCCGGTGGTGGCCACCGAAGCGGCCGTGCGGGAGGCCATCGAGAAGTACTACGGGCGCGCCGGCGCGGTGAACGGCAAGACGGCCACCGATCTGGTGTCCAAAGCCCTGGAAGATCTGCCGGGGAACACGGCGGACGAACTGCAGGTGCTGGCCGACGCCGAAGAGATCGACGCCGCGGCGCTCGAGCGCGAAAGCGGCGAAGCGCCGATCGTGCGGCTCGTGAACGCGCTGATGCTGTCGGCCATTCAACGTGGCGCCAGCGACATTCACGTGGAGCCGTACGAAAAGGAAATGCGGATCCGCTTCCGCATCGACGGCGTCCTGCAGGCGATCATGGCGCCCCCGCTCAAGTACCGCGACGCGATCATCTCGCGCATCAAGATCATGGCGCGGCTCGACATCGCGGAGAAGCGCATGCCGCAGGACGGGCGCATCAAGTCGCGCTTCAACGATCACGGTCAGACCCGCGAGATCGATTTTCGCGTGTCGTGCCTGCCGACGCTGTTCGGCGAGAAGATCGTGCTGCGGCTGCTCGACCGAGACAACCTGCGTCTCGACATGACGCGCCTCGGCTTCGACGCGCCGGCGCTGGCGAAATTCGAAGCCGCGATCCGCCGGCCGTGGGGCATGGTGCTCGTCACGGGGCCGACCGGTTCCGGCAAAACGAACACCTTGTACTCCTCGATCTCCCGGCTGAACCAGATCGGGGTGAACATCATCACGGCCGAGGATCCGGTGGAATTCAACCTGCAGGGCATCAACCAGGTGCAGGTCCGCGACAACATCGGGCTGACCTTCGCCGCGGCGCTGCGGTCCTTCCTGCGCCAGGACCCG
>JAKALV010000377.1 GCA_021824055.1 Acidobacteriota bacterium | reverse complement strand
GCCCATCCGCCGCGCCGTGGGATCGTGCACCACGCCGCGCAGCATCGTCGCGTCGGCACCGGTGCAGGCGCCACCGGGCGGCGCGCAGGGCTCGGTCGGCGCGATGCGGCTTCGCATCGAGGCGGGTGGCAGGAACATCGTGTCTTTCATCCCAAGCCGCTTGAAGATGCGGTCCTGGACGAACTGCTCGAAGGGTTGCTTGCTGACCCGCGTGACGATCTCCGCGAGCAGAACATAGTTGATGTCGCTGTAGACGAACTTCGCGCCCGGCGCCTGCGTGAGCACTTCTTCGCAGGCCAGCTTGATGGCCGCGTCGTGTCCCATCCACGGATCGCCGAGATCCAGGTCGGGCCGCAGCCCGGACGTATGCGTCATCAGATGACGGATGGTCACGCGATCCTTGCCGTACTTGGCGAACTCGGGAATGAACGACGCCACCGAATCGGTCAGACGGATCTTGCCGTCCTCAACGAGCGCCATCACGGCCGGCGTGGTCGCCACCACTTTCGTGAGCGAGGCCATGTCGAACACCGTGTCGAGCGTCATCGGCTCTTTCGCGGGCACCAACGCGCGATGGCCGTAGGCCTTTCGGAACACCACCCGGTCGCCGCGGCCGACGAGCACGACCGCGCCCGGAAGCTTCTTCTCCGCGATCGCGTCGGCGACGACGCCGTCGATCAGCGACAGACGGGACGTCGTCCCGGGTCCCTGGTCTCTCGTCCCTCGCCCGGCCGACGTCCCTTGCCCGATCGGAGTGCCAAGTCCAACGGTCAGCAGCAACAGAAGCGCGAGAGTGGGTCGGATGCGCATAGGAGGCTGAATTATACTGACCGACAGTCCTTTCATGGCGCGCCCACGTCGCCCCCAGTCCGCTGCGACGACCTCGCGCAAAAAGCCACCGGCAACTGCCGGCGCGTCCGGGGTGCTGCGCTGGATCGGCGTCGGCGCGTTGCTCGTGGCCGCGGCCGCCGGCGCGTGGTGGTTCCTGCGGCCGGCTCCGGCCGGGCCGATCATTCTCATTTCCATCGACACGCTGCGGGCCGACCATTTGAGCGTGTACGGCTACACCAAGGGGCGCACGCCGAACATCGATGCGCTGGCCAAAGACAGCGTGGTGTTCGATCGCGCGTATGCCCACGCGCCGCAGACGTTGCCGTCACACACATCAATCCTCACGGGCCTGCTGCCGTTCGAGCATGGCGTGCGCGACAACATCGGATTCACGGTCAAGCCCAACACGCCGACGCTGGCGTCGATGCTCCGAACCGCCGGATACAGCACGGGCGGATTCGTGTCGGCGTACGTGCTGCGCGCCGAGACCGGCATCAACCAGGGGTTTGACGTGTACAACGCCGACCTGCCGGCCGGTTCGCTCGACCGGCCCATCGCGCAGGTGCAGCGCGCGGCGCCCGACACCGTGTCGGCGGCTATCGGCTGGCTGAACACGCATGTGGATCCCAAGTTGTTCCTGTTCCTGCACTTCTACGAACCGCACATGCCGTACGAGCCGCCGGCGCGCTTCAACGATCTGGCGCCGTACGACGGCGAGATCGCGGCGGCCGACGAGAGCGTCGGCACGTTGATGGCCGCACTGCGCCAGCGCGACTGGTACGACAGCGCGACGATCCTGCTCATCTCCGATCACGGCGAGGGCCTCGGCGATCATGGCGAAGACGAGCACGGCCTCTTTCTGTACGAGCCGACGATCCACGTGCCGTTCGTGCTGAAGCTGCCGCGCGAGCAATCCGCCGGCCGGCGCGTGGCAACGCCCGTGCAGCACATCGACATCGTGCCGACGATGGCGGCGTTGACGGGGTTCAAGGCGCCGTCCGGCCTGCGCGGCCGCAATCTGCTGCCGGTCGCCACCGGCCGCGGCGAGTTGACCGCCCAGGGCATCTACTCCGAAGCGATGATGAGCCGGTACCACTTCGGCTGGAGCGAGCTCACGTCGCTCACCGACGAGCGCTACAAGTTCATCCGCGCGCCCAAGCCGGAGCTCTACGACCTCGATCGGGACCGGGCGGAAACGTCGAATCTGATTACGGAGCGCGCGCAGGTGGCGCAGGCGATGCGCGGCGGCCTCGAGAGCCTGATCGCCGGCCGCGGCGTGGACGCGCCCGGCGCCGTCACTGATGAAGACCGTCAAAAGTTGGCCGCGCTCGGCTACGTGGGCTCGGCCAGCGTGAGCAGTGAGACGTCGGGCCTCACGCTGCCCGACCCGAAGGATCGCGCCGAGATCACTCGTGAGTTTTCGCTCGCCGCCAGAGCCATCGGCCACCGACGACTCGTGGAGGCCGCCGATCGGCTGAAGGCGATCACCAAAGCCGACCCCGGCATGATCGACGCCTGGAACCAGTACGCGCAGGTGTTGTTTCGGCTCGGTCGCAACACGGACGCCCTCTCGGCGTATCGCGAGATCCTGAGCCGGCGCAATGGCGCTGCTCCGCCGATTCTGCTCGGTGCCGCCGCAGTGTACCTGACGCTAGGGCGCTTCGAGGAGGCCCGCAACCACGCGGAACTCGCGATCACGGGGGACCCGGCCACGGCGCACCAACTACTCGCCAAGATCGCGCTGGCCCAACACCGGGCCGACGAAGCGATCCGGCAGGCCGAACTCGCCGAACGGGCAGATCCAACGCTGCCGATGACCGACTTTGTGCGCGGCGTCCTCCTGCACGAGCAGGCACAGAAAGATCCGTCGAAATTCGCCGAGGCCCTCCCGTACTTCGAACGCGCACGTGATCACATCAAGGCTCGAACCGTTCAGCTTAACGATCTGCGCTACTACCTCGGCGATTGCTTCGCGCACTTGGGGCGCCTGGCAGAGGCGGAGCAGGCGTTTCTTGAAGAGATCAAGTTGTTCCCCAATTTGATCCGTGCGCGCATGGGCCTGGCCATGCTCTATGAAGCGGCGGGCCGGCCGACGGCGACCGAGAGCACGATCAACGACATGCTCGCCGCCGAGCCGACACCGGCAACGTACGCGTCGGCGGTCGAGCTCTGGCGAGTGCTGGGTCATCCGGACAAGTCCGCTGCCGTCGCCGCCGCCGCGCGCGCGAAGTTTGGGGGCAAGTAGATGAAGAAGCGGGACGCGCGG
>JAKALV010000061.1 GCA_021824055.1 Acidobacteriota bacterium | reverse complement strand
CAATTTCATCGCGTCGTCCACTTCGCCGAAGGTCGCGCCGTACTCGGGAAAATAGAAGATCGGGTCGTAGCCGAAGCCGTGCGTGCCGCGCGGTGAGGGTGACAGTTCGCCCTCGACGACACCCGTACACTCGAAAAGCAGTGGGGCAGTGGGGCAGTTCGGCAGTGGGGCAGTGAGTTCGCGACCCTGGACCCTGGACTCTGGACCCGGGACTGCCAGCGCGAGCGAGCAAACGTAGCGAGCGCTCCAGGGTCTTGGATGCGGCGCGAGCTCGCGGTAGAGGTTGTTGAACTTGTCCGCGTACGTCTCGCCGGGATAGCGCGCGCTGTGGATGCCGGGGCGTCCGTTGAGCGCATCGATCTCCAATCCGGAATCTTCGGCGACGGTGCGGAGGCCGCTTGCGGCCGCGTAGTAATTCGCTTTGAGCCGGGCGTTCTCCGCGAACGTGCGGCCGGTTTCGGCGGGCTCAGGAATTCCGCCATCGATGTCAGCGAGCGTCAGCAGCCGGTATGAGGTGCCCTCCAGTATCGGGAGAATCTCGCGGATCTTTCCCGGATTTGTCGTCGCGATCAGCAGGCTCGGCATCGGTGGACTGAGTATAATCAGCGGCGCACGATCCCCCGTTACTCTGGAGCGTTCAATGAAAACTGATTCGAAGCGTCTCGTCACAGGGGCCGTCGCCACGCTGGCGGTCAGCCTCGGTGTCGTGCTGGCCGCGCAGGGTCCGCGCACGGCCTCGAGCCGGGCGGTGGTCACGCCTGACAATCCGATCTGGGCATCGAGCCTGCAGGATCCGCCGACGCCCCCCGCGCAGGAACCGGCCACGCCGCCGCAGGGCGGTCGCGGCGGCCCCGGCGCCGCGGCCGCGCCGCGTCCGTACGCGCAGGTCATCACGGCTGCGGCCAAGACCAGCAAGGGCATCTTCACCATCCATCGCGTGAACGACACGCTCTACTTCGAAATTCCGAAGACGGAGATGGGCAAGGACTACCTGCTCGTCACGCAGCTCAAGAAGACGACGCTCGGGGCGGGGTACGGGGGCGATCCGGTGGGCAACCGGATGCTGCGCTGGCAACTGCGCGGCAACCGCGTGCTGCTCGAGCAGGTCAACTACAACGTCATCTCGAGCGATCCCACCAACCCGGTGGCGAGCGCGGTGGAAGACTCGAACAACCCGGCGATCATCCGCGCGTTCAACGTGGCGGCGTTCAGCCCGGCCGGCGATCCGATCATTGACGTGACGTCGCTCTACACGACGGAAATCGCCGAGATGTCCGCGCGGCGCGCGGTGGGCGGCCGCGGCTTCGACCAGTCGCGCTCGTTCATCGAGAAGGCGGTGGTGTACCCGCTGAACCTCAACGTGGAAGTGACGCAGACCTACACCACGCCGCTCGACAGCGGCGCGGCGGCCGGTGGCGGCCGCGGCGGCGCGGCGCCGGCCGGGATGCGCGGCAACAGCGGCACCGTGCTGACGTTCTACAGCATGATCAAGCTGCCCGAGCAGCCGATGATGCCGCGCCTGTTCGACGAGCGCGTGGGCTACTTCACCAACTCGACGACCGATTTCGGCACGGCGGAGCACAAGTCGGTGACGCGCACGTACATCGCGCGCTACCGTCTCGAGAAGAAGGACCCGAACGCGGCCATCTCCGATCCCGTGAAGCCGATCGTGTACTACGTGGACCCGGCGACGCCGAAGAAGTGGGTGGAGTGGGTCAAGCGCGGCATCGAGGCATGGCAGCCGGCGTTCGAAGCCGCGGGCTTCCGCAACGGCATCGTCGCCAGGGAAGCGCCGAGCGCGTCGGAAGATCCCGACTGGAGCCCGGAGGACGTGCGTTACTCGGTGATCCGGTGGCTGCCGTCGACGACGGAGAACGCCAACGGACCGCACGTGAGCGATCCGCGGAGCGGCGAAATTCTCGAGGCGGACGTGAACTTCTACCACAACGTCCAGAACCTGGCGACCGACTGGTACTTCACGCAGGTCGGCCCGCTCGACCCGCGCGCGAAGACGCTGCCGCTGCCCGATGATCTGATGGGCCGGCTGATCGAGTACGTCGTGGCGCATGAAGTGGGCCACACGCTCGGCTTCCAGCACAACATGAAGGCCAGCTCCGAGTACACGCTGGCGCAGGTGCGCGACAAGAACTGGGTCAAGGAAAACGGTCACACGCCGACGCTGATGGACTACTCGCGCTTCAACTACGTGGCGCAGCCGGAAGACGGCATCGCGGTCGCGGATCTCGTTCCGAAGATCGGGCCGTACGACAAGTGGGCGACGCACTGGGGCTACGCGCCGATCGCCGGGGCCGCCAAGCCGGAGGATGAGAAAAAGACGCTCGACTCGTGGGCGCGCGAGCAGGACAGCACGCCGTACCTGCGGTTCTCGACGGCCAACAGCGCGGGCGATCCGGGCAACAACACCGAAGCGGTCGGCGATGCCGACGCGGTGAAGGCCACGGCGCTCGGCATGAAGAACCTGGCCAGGGTCAGCGACATGCTGCTGACCGCGACCACGACGGAGATCGGCGAGCCGTACGACGAGCTCACGCAGGTGTACGGGCGCGTCATGGGGCAGTGGACGACCGAGATGAACCACGTCACGCAGGTCGTCGGCGGCGTCGAGTCGCAGCAGAAGAACATCGGCCAGCCGGGCGTGCTCTTCACCACGATGCCGAAGGCGCGGCAGGTCGAGGCGGTGCAGTACCTGCTCGCCAACGCGTTCCAGACCCCAACGTTCATGATCAAGCCGGAACTGCTGCGGCGCATGGAGCCGACCGGCGTGGTCAATCGGATCCGCACGGCGCAGAACTCGGTGATGAACTCGCTCCTGCAGACCGCGCGCATCGAGCGCATGGTCGAGCAGGCCGCGCTCGAACCGTCAACGGCGTACACGCCCGTGCAGTTCCTCGGCGATGTCCGCAAGGGCATCTGGAGCGAACTCGCCACGCCCGCCAAGCCGATCGACACGTTCCGGCGCAACACCCAGCGCGTGTATCTCGACACGCTCGACAACCGCCTGAATGGCGGCGCCGAGCCGAGCGACGAAGTGCGCGCGCTGATCAAGGGCGAGCTGCGGGCGTTGCGCGGCCAGATCGTGGCGGCCATTCCCGCGGCCACCGATCCGGCGACGCGTCGTCACCTCGAAGACTCGCGCGACCAGATCGACATCACGCTCGATCCGAAGGCGCAGCGCACGCGCGCGACGCCGGCCGTCTTCCCGGCCGGCCGCGGCGGCTTCGCAAGCACGCCGTGGAAGTTCGACTACGACAACGATCCGTGGCAGAAGACGCCAACGACGTGCTGGCCGGATTTGATCATTAAGTGAAGCACTGGTCGTCCAGGGTCCAGGGTCCAGGGTCCGGAGTTCGAGGAACCTGCATTACTGGTCAACTTACTTGGTAAGAACATGGGCGGGAGTTCGGCAGTGATGCCGGCTCCCGCTTCTGGCATGATAGGCACACAATGAGTGCCTCGAGACGCGTCGCGAATAATCTGCGTTTTACGAGAATCCATCTCGAGAACTGGCGCAACTTTGGGTCAGCCGATGTCGAGCTTGCTCAACGCGTGTTTGTCGTTGGACCCAACGCGTCCGGTAAGTCAAATTTCCTGGACGCCTTTCGGTTTCTGCATGACATTGTCTCGGTCGGGGGCGGTCTTGAAGAGGCGGTTCGCAAGCGCCAAGGCATCTCCAAGCTTCGCTCGCTCTCTGCACGAAAATACCCCGACGTTGTTATGCGCGTGGATCTTGGTGATCCCACAGGGGAAGTCTGGAAGTACGAGCTAGCTCTAGGCCAGGACAACAGACAGCGGCCCCAGATCAAACGGGAATCAGTCACCCATCGCGGGGCACAGCTGTTCAACCGACCCGATAATCTTGATCGCGAGGATCCTGAACGCCTGACTCAGACGTACCTGCAGCAGGTCAACGTCAATAAGCAGTTTCGGCCGGTGGCAGATGCCTTCGCTGCAATTCGCTACCTTCACATCGTGCCTCAGCTAATCCGAGAGCCGGACAGGTCTGTTGGAAGAACCAACGATCCTTACGGCGGCGATTTTCTGAGGCAGCTCGCCGAGACGCCGGAGAAGATGCTGAAGGCTCGATTGCGGCGGATATCGGAAGCGCTAGCTGTGGCGGTTCCGCAGCTGTCTGCGCTCGAACTAACGCGGGACGCTCAAGGATCACCCCACCTGCGGGGGCGATACGAGCATTGGAGGCCGCAGGGCGCCTGGCAAACAGAAGATCAATTCTCTGATGGGACCCTGAGACTCTTAGGACTCCTTTGGGTCCTTGGATCGGCAGATGGGTCGCTCTTGCTGGAAGAGCCCGAGCTGTCACTGCATCCCGAGGTCGTCAGGTTCCTGCCGCAGATGTTCGCGCGAATGCAGCGTCGAACTGGGCGGCAGATCATCACAAGTACTCATTCGACTGACCTCCTTCGCGATGAGGGGATTGGTCTGGACGAGGTACTGCTTCTGCGACCGAGTCCGGAAGGAACAGAAGCTTGTACCGCGGGGAACTTCGCCGAGGTAAGGGACCTCCTTGAGGGTGGTTCGACACTAGCCGAGGCCATCATGCCTCTGACGCGGCCTCGTAAAGCCGAGCAGCTAGTCCTATTCGGAGACTGATGTGGCTGCACCAGTATTCGTCTCGGGTGCCGTTGAGGGACCCTCAGACGAGCCCGTCTTGCGTCGCATCATAGAGGAGCGCGGGGGTGTCGTTCACCGGGTTCAGGTTCAAGGCGGTAAGCCGAACCTGCGTCGAGCGCTCCCCGGATACAATGCCGCGGCTAAGCGCGACCCTTGGCTGGTGTTGGTGGATCTTGACGATGATCGTCCATGCGCCGGGGAGTTAGTCGCGGACTGGCTTCCCACACCAAGCAAGAACATGCGCTTTCGCGTTGTGGTCCGTCAAATCGAGGCCTGGCTCTTGGCGGATGCAGAGCGATTCGCACAGTACTTCGCGGTGAAGCGGAGCGCTATACCCGTAAACCCTGATCTTATCCTTGACGCCAAAGAGAAGCTCTTGGCGATCGTCGCGACATCGCGTCGCTTGGCTCTCCGCCAAGACATGATGCCGCGCCCAGGCTCGGGCCGCCGGGTCGGACCGGCGTACACGTCAAGGCTAATTGAGTTTGCGTCCGATGCATCGAGAGGTTGGCGACTCGAGTCTGCGGTTGAACATTCGATGAGCTTGGCCAAATGTGTTGCGAGGCTCGACCAGCTGATCACTGCTCATAGGTGATCGGCGCTGGATTCAACGGCACCAATTCGGCGCTAGCGGTTGACCAAGATACATTGTTTGGAGCGGCTATCCGCCCGCGCGTACCATCAGGTCATGATCGACCGGTCGCAATGCCCTGTCGTCGAACGCAGCCCTGGTTGTGTGAGCGGCGCCTGGGTCTTTCGCGGCACGCGCGTGCCCGTGGCGGCGCTGTTCCAGAACATCGAGGACGGTGCGCAGGTCACCGAATTCCTTGAATGGTTCCCGGGCGTGACCTTGGAGCAGGTGCGGCTCGTTTTGGAGCACGCGGCCCGTTCGCTCGAGGTGACCTGAGTCCCTGCCCTGTTCGATCAGGGCACACTGCCGACGCGGTCTCCACGGCCGCGGTCGGATCCTACGTCGAAGTCGCGGTGCCCTGAATTCTGAGCAACAACACAGTCTTCGGGTACGATTCCGTCATGTTGAATCTGGAGTCGTGCGCGGCGTGATCGTTCGCTATTACGACATCAGCGCGTCCGGTCGCGTCGGGAAGGGCGCGATCGCGCCCGAGGCCCGCTATTGCGCCGTCCTCTGGCGTGACGAGCATCGAATTGAACGGCGGCATTTCACGGCCGGAGTGTGGCGGCGGTTGGAGGAGGAAGCGGCCTCGGCCTCGTCGAGCGTCGACGGCGATTCCGAAGTGCGGCGGGCCTTCGCGCCGAGTGATGCCGCCGCCGAGATCGTGGCCACGAGCATGGTCGACCTCAGCGCCGCGCCCCTTCGCGTGGCCGCGGCGATCGACGCTCAACTCCGCGAGCACGCGATCTAGCTATTCTGGGTTCTCTTCGCCAAGCGCCTCGAGGTCAGCCATGTCCCGCGCTCGACCCGTGGCGCGTTTGTTGGCGACGAATGCGCGCCGGCCGATGAACGGAATCTGCATCCCTGACAGCGTGGCCACTTCGTGTCCGGTCCACACGTCGTCCCACGTGACCCCGTCGATGGCGCTCATGATGTGCAGCTGCACCGGCAAAACGCCGAGCTGTATCAGGCACGACTCGGCGACGACGGCGTCCGCGGTCACGGAGTCGGGCAAAAATCCAAAGGCGCGAATGGCGTCAAGCAACCGAAGGGCGTTCGTATGCGAAGGGCGCACGAGGATGTCGAGGTCGCCGGTGTATCTGGGCGCCCCGTGCAGCGCCAATGCATAGCCGCCGACGACAACGAACTCAACGCGGTGGTCGCTGAGTAACGCGAAGAACTCGCTGAAGTCTTGCGCCAGGTCCACCGAATTGTCTCCTCAAGAACTCGACCGCGGACAGACGCTCGTGAACCGGACGGCCACGCCAATAGGCCAGATCGCTCCGTCCCTGATCGACGTGACGCGCCGTGGTGACCACGGCCGCGCGACGGTCCATGCGGAAGTCCATGCCGCCATTGTAGCGAATGCCGCGGAACCGGCGGCGGGCTTCAGCCCGCCGACCGCCGGGCTAACGCCCGGCGGCGACGAGAGAAACTTCACGTCCTTTACGTTCTCTACGGTTGCTAGAACTTGAGTATGGGCTGGCAGATCTCGCGCTGTTTTTCGATCAGCATCCCGATCCCGCGCTCGCCGAGTCCGAGCAGCGCATCGAGAATCGTCCGCGAGAACGGCTCCTGTTCCGCCGTGCCCTGCAGCTCGATGAAGCGGCCGTCGGAGGTCTTGATGATGTTCATGTCCACTTCGGCGCGCGAGTCTTCGTCGTACGCCAGATCGAGCAGCGGCTCGGCGTCCACGACGCCCACGCTGATGGCCGAGACGTAATCGGTGACCGGCACGCGCGGCAGCGAGCGCTGCTCGCGCAGCTTCTCGAGCGCCAGCACCAGCGCCACGAAGCCGCCGGTGATCGACGCGCAGCGCGTGCCGCCGTCAGCCTGAATGACGTCGCAGTCGATCCACACCGTCCGTTCGCCGAGCGCCTTCATGTCGGTCACCGACCGCAGCGACCGGCCGATCAGCCGCTGAATTTCCTGCGTGCGGCCGCTCACCTTGCCGGCCGTGGCTTCGCGCTGGGTGCGCGTGTTGGTGGCGCGCGGCAGCATGCCGTACTCCGCCGTCACCCAGCCCTTGCCGGTGCCGCGCAGAAACGGCGGCACCTTCTCTTCAATCGAAGCGGTGCAGATGACCTTGGTCTTGCCGACCTCGATCAGCACCGACCCTTCGGGGTGCAACAGAAACGCGGGAGTCATGCGCGTGGGGCGAAGGGCATCCGCCGCGCGGGCGTCGAGACGAGTCATGAGTGAACTACGGTCCTTTCTGAACCCACCGTGGCTGTCCGGCGAGTGGTTGTCTGAGATCGAGGTGGCCGGCCAGCGTATCCACCTGCTTGCCGTCCACGAGAAGCTGCACCGCCGTGATCTCGCGCACATTCTGCGTGAGCGCGTTCACGAGCGTGTACACCGTCAGCGATTCGTTCAGTGAACCGCCGGGATGCCCGTTGATGATCTCATGGCTGAGGTCCACGTACGCGTCGCCGCGCGCCGTCAGGAAGAGATTGCGCAACGTGACACCCGCGGGAATCGCCGACAGAGACCCCGCCGGCGCGGGCGCCAACT
Organism: Acidobacteriota bacterium; assembly: GCA_021824055.1. GTDB lineage: Bacteria > Acidobacteriota > Vicinamibacteria > Vicinamibacterales > SCN-69-37 > SCUN01. The sequence goes on along the minus strand of JAKALV010000061.1, from coordinate 6,065 downwards.
CGGCCGTGATGATGTTGCGCGCCTGCTCGGCCGGCGTTCCGCCGAACGGCAGCTCGCGCGTCACGCCCACGAGCGACGAGCCGTCGTTCGACACGTAGTAGAGCGTGGCGAGCAAACGCCGGGCATCGGCCGCGGCAGGTGCGGTGGCCGTGGTGGCCGCCGGCGCCGGCGCCACGGGCGTGATCAGCCAGTGCGGCAACACGAAATACACGATCGCGAGTCCCGCGGCGAGACCGGCGGAGATCACGGTGAACAACAGCAGGGTAGAACGCGCGGGTGGCGCAGGTGGCGCGGGTGGCGCAGGACGGGCAGGTGGCGCAGGTGTGCGGATGGTCGGCGTCACAACCCGCCTCCGCGCGCCATTGAGGCCCGCAAATCCGTCAGCGCGGCGATCAGCGCGTCGACGATGGCCGCCGGCCGGTCGGCGCCGGAGAGCGCGGCCGCGTCGTCCGCATTCGTCAGAAAGCCGGTTTCCAGAAGAATCGCCGGCATGTTGGCGCCGGCCAACAGCCGCAGCGGTAGCGTGTCCTGGGCGCGTGGATGCATCGGCACCTGCCGTTCGCGCAGGTGCCGTTCCACCGACGCGGCAAAAGCCGTTGAGGCGGCCACGTGCGGGAGCTGGGCCAGGTCCCACGGCACGACGTCGATCGTGCGCGTGCCGCCGCCGACCACGGGCACGGTGAGCGCCGGGGCGGTCGCGGGCGGCAGCCGGCGCTGGTAGTCGGAGGGCGAGAGCGTGAGGATCTCGGCGCCGCCGACCGTCGGGCGGAACGCCGCGTCGGCGTGCAGGCTGATGAGCACGTTCGACTGGCTGTTGTTGATCGTGGCGGTGCGCCGGTCGAGCGGCACCGTGTCGTCGCCCTCGCGCGTCATCACCACGCGCAGGCCGAGCCGCGACTCGATCGCCGCCTTCAGCTGGCGCGCGAGCGCCAGCGTCACGTCTTTTTCCATGGCGCCGGCCGCGCTCTTGGCGCCGGGTTCCTCGCCCCCGTGCCCAGCGTCGATGGCCACGATCTTCAAGCCGACGTTGAGATCCGGCGGCGGCGCGTCCTGGCCCGGCCGCGGCGCCGGCGACACATCCACCGTAAACCGGCCGCCCGCGCCATCATCGGCCGGACGCACGATCGAGGCGGCGGGCCCCAGGTCGATGATGACGTTGACGCCATCGGCCCGGACCGACGCCACCAGATCCGTCACCGACGCGCCCCCGAGCGTGAGGTCCAGCGAGGTGGCGTCGAACCTGGCGACGACCGTGTTGCCTTCGCGCGTCAGCCGAAACGGCGTGGCCGGTTGGACGTCGGCCGACACGCGCACGCTGGCGCCCTGGCGTTCCAGCCGCACGGCCACCTGCGGCCATCGAATATCGCCGACGAGGATCGTGCGCGACACCGGGCGGATCTCGATGCGCTGCCCGGTGGCCGGCCCCACGACACGCGGCACGAAATCCACCGGCACGTACCAATTGCGCCCGTCGCGAAGCACGGCGCTCGACAGCGACAGCACGCGGCCGCCCACCGACGCCGCGGGCTGTCCCGGTGTCAGCACCACGGTCTGGCGCGTGGCCGTGATGTTCATGCTGCCGGCGAGCGTGTCTTCACGCAGCGCGAAGCCGAAGATCTGCGCCAGCTGATCGAGGGCCACCATCTCGGCGCCGCCCATGGCGCGCACCGGCAACGGCCTGCGGCCGCTGGCGGTGACGATGGTGTAGGCGGAACCGGCGGATTGACGGGCAACGAGCGTGATGGCGCGCAGGCCTGAAGCGGCCAGCGCCACGAGCATCAGACCCACGAGCCGCTTCGACACAGATGGCGACAATGATATCGGGTCTCGATGAATAATGTCCGCGTGCCTCAGGGGTTAGCCGGCCGCCGGGTCTGGATCACCGGTGCGACGTCGGGGATCGGCCGCGCGATGGCGCTGGCTTCGATCGCGCAAGGCGCGCGCGTGGTGCTCTCGGCGCGGCGGCGCGACGCGCTCGAGCAGGTGCGGGCCGACTCCGGCCGGCCCGACGCCGTGCGCATCATCACGCTCGATCAGGCGGATGTGTCCGGCGCGGCCCGGGCGGCGACGGAAGCCGTCGCCGTCTTCGGCGGCCTCGACGTCGTCATTCTCAACGGCGGCGTCAGCCAGCGCTCGCTCGCGCTCGAAACATCGGTCGCCGTGGATCAGGAATTGATGACCGTCAACTATCTGGCCAACGTGGCGATGATCAAGGCCATCCTGCCGTCGCTCCTGGAGCAACCCGCGGCCGCGATCGCGGTGGTGAGCAGCCTGGTCGGCGTCATCGGGTCGCCGTATCGATCGGGCTACGCGGCGTCGAAGCACGCGCTGCACGGGTTCTTCGATTCGCTGCGCGCCGAGTTGCCCGAGCGGGTCACGATCACAATGATCTGTCCAGGGTTCGTGAAGACCGCGTTGTCGGTGAACGCGCTGACCGGTGACGGTTCGCCGCTCGGGAGCATGGACGATGCGCAGGCGAGGGGATTGACGGCGGAGTTCGTGGCCGACCGCGCGCTGGCGGCGATTGCGGCGCACAAGCGCGAGGTCTACATCGCGGGGCCGGAGCGGCGCGCCATCTGGTTGCAGCGATTCTTTCCGGGCGTGCTCGCGCGGATATTGCGAAATGCAAAGGTTCGGTAGGAGCAACAGCATGACGGTTCGGGAGACTTCAAAGGCGGTTCGGGAGGTTCGGGAGACGTCGCTTGTCGTTCGGGGGGCATCGCTTGTGGTTCGGGGGGCGTCGATCGCAGTGCTGTGCACAACTGCATTGCTTGCCCAAACCCAGATCAAGATCGCCCCGTACGCAATTACGCCCGTGCCGGTCTCGGCGGTGAAGGTGACCGGCGGATTCTGGGCGCAGAAGATGGAGACGAATCGGACGGTGACGATTCCGCACATCTTCGACGAGAACGAATCGACCGGGCGCGTGGACAACCTGCGCAAGGGCGCGGGTCTGATGGCGGGCGACTACGTGGGCCGGCGGTTCAACGACACCGATGTGTACAAGATCATCGAGGCCGCGTCGTTCTCGCTGATCGATCATCCGGATCCCGCGCTGTCGGCCAAGGTCGACGATCTGATCGCGATCATCGCCAAGGCGCAGCAGCCCGACGGGTATCTGTTTCCGGCGCGCACGATCAATCCACAGAAGCCGGCGCCCGGGATCGGCACCGAGCGGTGGGAGTATGAGAACACCGGCAGCCACGAAACGTACAACGCCGGACACTTGATCGAAGCGGCCGTGGCGCATTTTCAGGCGACGGGCAAGAAGACGTTGCTGGATGTGGCGACGAAGGACGCGGACCTGCTCACGAGGGTGTTCGGGCCCGCGGCGCGCGTGGATGCGCCGGGTCATGAGGTCGTTGAGCTGGCGCTCGTGAAGCTGTACAAGGCGACCGGCGATCGCCGCTACTTCGATCTCGCGAAGTTCTTTCTCGACACGCGCGGCACCAATCACACCGCGTCGAAGGACTACACCGAGGCCAGCTGGAAGCTCTACAACGACCGGCCCTACCGCCAGGACGACAAGCCGCTCGTCGATCAGACGATCGGCGAGGGCCACGCGGTGCGCGGCGTCTACGTGTACAGCGCGATGGCCGACATGGCCGGCATGGCGCGCGACGCGGCGTACAACGCGGCGATCGACCGCATCTGGGAGGACGTCTACTCGAAGCGCGCGTACATCACCGGCGGCCTCGGCTCGGTGGGCGGCACCGAAGCGTTCGGCGACACGTATCAGCTGCCGAACCGCACCGCCTACACCGAGACGTGCGCGTCGGTTGGCGGCATCCTGTGGAATCACCGCATGTTCCTCAAGAGCGGCGACGCGAAATACCTCGACGCGTTCGAGCAGACGCTCTACAACGGGTTGCTGTCCGGCGTGTCGATCAAGGGCGACACGTTCTTCTACCAGAACCCGCTCGAAGCGACCGTGGGCGGCGGCCGTCGCGGCGGGCAGGCGGGCGCGCCGCCGAACGACAATCGCCGTTCGCCGTATTTCGACGTCGCCTGTTGTCCGGCCAATCTCGCGCGCCTGATCGCGCAGCTGCCGGGGCTGATCTACTCGACACGCGGGAACGAGATCTTCGTCAACCTCTTCGTGAACAGTGAAGCGGACGTCACGATCAACGGCGCCAAGGTCCACATCACGCAGACGACGAACTATCCGTGGGATGGGAAGGTGCGCGTGCAGGTGACGTCCGATCGCGCGACCATGGTGACGCTGAAGACGCGCGTGCCGGGCTGGCTGGGCCAGGAGCCGTTTTCCACGGACTTGTATCGATTTGCCGCGCCCGTTGCCGGCGCATCCGCGGCGGGGTGGAAGGACGTCAGGATCGCGGCCTCGGCCAAACCCGTCACCGCGACCCTGGATTTCCCGATGCCGGTGCGCCGCGTGATCGCCAACCCGAACCTCAAGGAAGACGCCGGCAAGACCGCGATCATGCGCGGGCCGATCGTGTACGCGCTCGAGGGCGTGGACAACGGCGGCACCGTGCTCGACATCTCGCTGCCGGCCACGGCGCGGTTCACCGCCGTGCCGCAGCAGAGCCTGCTCGGCGGCGTCACGACGCTCACGACGAAGGTGGGGGAGCGGACGATCACGGCGATCCCGTACTTCGCGTGGGCGAATCGGGGGCGAGGGGAGATGGTCGTCTGGATACGACAATGACAGTTGGGCAGTTGGGCAGTTAGGCAGTTAGGCAGTTAGGCAGTTAGGCAGTTAGGCAGTTGGGCAATGAACTTCACTGCCGCACTGCCGCACTGCCGCACTGCCTCACTGCCCCACTGTCATTGTCCGTATCCGCGACACCTAGCCGTCCTACTGGTCGACGTGTAGTATGGCTAGGCATGACGCCGACCCCGAAGTCCGATCTGCTCCAGGGCACGCTCGACCTGCTCATTCTCAAGACGCTCTCGCTCGAGGCGCTCCACGGCTACGCCATCGCGCAGCGCATCGCGCTGTCGTCGCGCGCGTTGCTGCAGGTGCCGCAGGGGTCGCTGTATCCGGCGTTGCACCGGCTCGAGAACAAGGGATGGCTCGCGGCTGAATGGGACCAGACCGAGACCGGGCGTGAGGCCAAGTTCTACAAGCTCACGCGCAAGGGGCGCCTGCAACTGGGGCTCGAACTCGCGGACTGGAAGCGCCTGACCGAAGGCATCGCCCTCATCCTGGCCAACGTGGGGGAACCGTCATGAGCTGGCTGGGACGTCTTCTCCGCCGCGACACGCTGGAGCGCGACCTCGACAAGGAACTCCGCTTTCACATCGACGCGCGCGTCGAGACGCTTGTGGGCCAGGGCGTGGCGCCGGGCGAGGCGCGCCGGCGGGCCCTGGCGGAATTCGGCGGCGTCGAGCCCATCAAAGAAGGCGCGCGTGACGCGCGCGGGACGCGCTGGGTTGAAGACCTCGCGGGCGACGTGCGCTACGCGCTGCGCATGATGCAGCGCAGTCCCGGTTTCGCGGCGGCCGCCGTGCTGTCGCTGGGCCTCGGCATCGGCGCCAACGCCGCGATCTTCAGCGTGACCGAAGCCGTCGTGCTCCGCGAATTGCCGGTGCGGAAGCCGTCCGAGCTGTTTCTGATCAACCGCACGGGATTCGAGGAGGAGAACCTGCGGTTCTCCTGGCCGCTGTACCAGCGGCTTGCCGGCGTCGTGCCGGGCAGAGCGCTCGCCGCGATGACCCCCGTCGCTCAGATGCAGACCGTCAGCGGCGACGGCGCCGCGCGGCTGATCATGGGCCAACTGGTCTCGGGCAACTGGTTCGCGATGCTGGGCGTGGGGCCGGCGGCCGGCCGCGTGTTCGACGAGGCCGACAACGTGACGCCGGGCGGGCATCCGGTGGCGGTGATCAGCGAGGCCTACTGGGCGCGCGAGTTCGCCAACGCGCCCGACGTCGTCGGACGCGTCGTCCGCGTCAACGGTCTGCCGATGACGATCGTCGGCGTCGCCGCGCGTGGATTTCGCGGCGCCTCCGTCGGCGCGCCGGTGGACGTGTGGCTGCCCGTGATGATGCAGGATCCGCTGCGCTACCGCGGCAACGCGAGCGCGGACGATGCCGATGACACC